>JACRGN010000111.1 GCA_016234205.1 Nitrospinota bacterium
GGGGGCTTTTACATGAGCAAGCATAAATACAAATTGCCCGCCTTCATCGCCGATACCTGCAATTGGTGCACTCTTTGGGGTCTGCTGTGATTCATTTGAAACTAAGGGCTGTAGTTCTGCTATTATCTGCTGTGGTATTAAGTACTTATTTTCATTTCTTTCCAAGATTCTTAATAGATAAAAAGCAAATGTGCTGTGATTACCTTTACCTTTATCAGGGACAGGATAGAGTCCTCCGGATGTCAAAATCAGACGTGATTTATCATTATATAATTCCTTTATCGCAGGTTCACTCAATTGCCCTATACTTCTGGTCTTTCCTCCCATCAGTGATTCACTGAAACATGAGTCTGCTATCGTATATATATGCCTTGCCTTTATAGCCTTTAGATAACCCTTGACCTCTTCATTACCTATAAAAGTGGAAGGGTCATCCAATACTGCATCTGATGGTATCCACCCGCCAAGCTGTGTATCTTTATCATATTCCCCATGCCCTGCATAATAGATTAATAGATTATCTTTATTGCCTAAAGTCTTAGCCAATATGCGGAGTTTTCCAATAATATTACTCCTTGTTGTCTCCTGCTTGTCATATAACTCTATCATTCTCTCCTTTGCAAAACCATATTTCTTATGAAGTATATCTGCAACAGCCTTTGCATCGGGTCGGGCTGCCTGTAATTGTTTATCAGGTGGAAGATTGACATACTCATTTATTCCAATGATAAGTGCCCAGTAATCCCCTTCTATGGTTAAATCTTGCGGCTGCCCTGTTCCTTCTATATTCAAGTCTCTTTTTCCCTGATTTTTCTCTAATGGCTGTGCAAATGCTTTATTAACCTGAAAAAGGGGTAAAAGGGAAGCTAATAATAATAAAGTAATTGTCAAAAAAATCTTTTTAAAAAACATAATAGTTAAAAAATACACCACCTATTCACAAAAGATTAAATTGTCTTAATATCTTCGCAATTTCCTGATTGTTCTTTGCCAACTCTCTTAAGGCGTTAATCAAATCCCTCACCCTACCTTCTTTCTCTATTTCAGCAATAGTCTCATCTTTCGCCTTCTTTATGATTGTTCTTCTATCCCAATACGCAAAACCTATATTACCCACCATTATAGCTGTAAATATCCCTGTAATGATCCATAAGAAGTTAAACATCTGTTCAAACCGTTTATCTACTTGTTCAAACCGCTTATCTATTTCAGTCATTTTAACCCTTAATTCTATAAGCAGTTCTCTATCTTTTTGTGTAAAACCGTCGCCACCATAAACCTCTCCTGAGAAACAAGAGAAATAAATTATAGCGATAATAAATATAGTGACTGTAAAAATATAGGTTTTTTTCACGGCTTTTTTCCCCTTTGTTATGTTGGACTTGGAGAGACTGCGAAGTATAACTATAATATATATCCAATTTAAACGATGTCAAGATGAAAAAGGCTTAAAAGGTTTAATTTTTGCTGGAGTAGATTATAAGCCGGATTTTGTCCCCCGTTTAATCAGGTGATGGCCATTTATCTACCCTTTTTGTTGCCATAAAGGTTTAGCGGCTTACCCGAAGGCATCGGACGGGCAGTCCTTATCGCCTTCCTATTTAGCCTTGCTCCGGGTGGGGTTTTCCATGCCCATGATGTCACCACCATGGCGGTGAGCTCTTACCTCGCCTTTTCACCCTTACCCCCACACCTTTCAAGTCTCAAGGCTTTGTGCAATGCGTCCTTTGAGCTGTCCGAGGGCTCTACCCCCAAGCTTCAGCATTCTTTCCCTGCGCATCGCATCCGACCTTGACCTATAAGCTTCATAGCAAATCAACTCAAAGGGCTCTCGTCCTTTTATTGACTTGCTTTTGCCTGAATTATGTTCTGCAAATCTTCTTCTCAAATCGTTGGTATAACCTGTGTATAACATCCCATCTGTTATGCTTTTTAGAATGTATACATAGAACATAATTCAGACTTGAAAGGTGTAGGGGTGGTATATTTTCTGTGGCACTCTCCGTAGGGTCGCCCCTCCTTCCTGTTAGGAAGCACCCTGCCCTCTGGAGTCCGGACTTTCCTCCCCCGCACTTATGTGTGGGAGCGGCCACCCATCTGCTCCAGCAAATAACTTTAAGAAGGTTAAGGTCAAGGTTTAGGTTGAGAATTTTTCCTTAACCTCAGCCTTAACCTCAACCTGAATTTTTTATCCTATCCAGTAAAGCACTCGCTGGCAGTGTGGACATTTTATAAGGACTTCATTTTTCCTTATTTCGCTTGCCAATTGTGGAGGAAGGCTTAAAAAACAACCCTGACATATCCCGTCTGAAAATCTTGCCACTGCTATCCCTTCCCTGTTCTTACTCACCTTGAGGTAATCCTGAAGAACTTTATTGTCCAGTGAACTGCTTATGGATTCCCTCTGCTGTTTTTTTTCTTCTATAGTTTTTTTAAATCCCTCTATATCTTTCTCTTTTTCTCCCTTAATCTCCTGAAACCTTTTATCTTCTTCCTTGAGTAGTTTTTCCCTTTCTTTTAGCGTCTTTTGTTCTTCATCTATTAACTCCATCAAATTTAAATCTTCGTCTTCCAGCTTTTTTATCTTCTCCTTCGCACTATCAACCTCTTTTAGAATGGCTGAATACTCCTCATTTGTTTTAACCTGAGAGAGTTTGACCTTTGTCTTGGAGATATGGTCGTTTTCAATTTCTACCCCCCTCTCCTTCTCACGTCTCTCTTTATTATGCAAGTCTAACTCTTTTCTAATCTGACCTATCTCTTCCTTTATCTGCTGGCAGATATGATATAACTGGTCTATCTCCTGAGGTATTTTTTTAAAATTATCTTCTAATTTCCCAATTTCAATATCAATATTTTGAAGATTTATCAGC
Source organism: Nitrospinota bacterium (assembly GCA_016234205.1). Classification (GTDB taxonomy): domain Bacteria; phylum Nitrospinota; class Nitrospinia; order UBA9942; family UBA9942; genus UBA9942. The sequence goes on from JACRGN010000111.1 coordinate 2,874, forward strand.
AACTCCAATTGCCTGTTCACAATTAAATATTACCATACATTAATCTTAAAATCTATTCAGTATGTCCTCAATCAGTTTTTTGTTCAGTTCGCCCTTAAATTTTTCTTTTATCCTCCCCTCACGGTCAATGAAAAAGGTAACCGGCAGTCCAATCACCCCATAATCCATTGATACCTTCAGGTCAGAATCTATAAGTATAGTAAATGTTACACCCTTTTCTGATATAAATTTTTTAACCCTGTCATAATCTTCATTATAATTTATACCTATAATCTCAATACCCTCACCCCTTCTATTATTATAAACCTCCTGTAAGAGAGGCATCTCATTGACACAGGGTGGGCACCATGTTGCCCAGAAGTTGAGTATAACCTTTTTACCTTTGTAATGAGCAAGGTTTACAGTTTTTTTGTTTAAATCAGTCAATGCAAATTTGGGTGCATGATTACCAATATTGGCAGTAGTAGGCTTATTACCTTCTTTACATCCTGAAAGAAGAATTTCGCCACAGAGGACACAGAGGACACAGAGAATAATTTTTGAAATTTTTAAATTTATATTTTGCACTCTTATAAACTTTTAACCCCAAAAAATGCGTGAAACCACAGGTAAACACAGATTAACACAGGTTATTCAATGAATTAAAAGAAAGATATATTTCACTTTTTAAGTGAAGTAAGAATTATAATAAGTTTTTGTTTGAACAGTGTTTATCCGTGTTCACCCCGTTAGATAATAAGTATTCAATGGGATTATTTCCATTCAATAGCAAATATCTAACGGGGTTCATCTGTGGTTAATGCATTATTTGTGTTAATTAGAAATTGGAAATTTTGCCTTTATCTTTTCTATCTCATAATTTATTAAATCCCTCTCCTGTGCTGTAATTTTCAATTCAAGCCCTCTGTTGTAATACTCCAAAGCCTTCATGAGGTCAATCTCGTAATATGTATATATGCTTCCCAAATTCAGATAGGGGCTAAAATATTTTCCATCAAGCGTTATGGCATATTCAAATTCATTTACAGCCCTTTTTATATCTTTTTTAGACAGGAATAAGAGACCTCTGAGATTATAAAGTTGAGGTGTAAACTCCCTGTCTCTATCCAGTCCCATACATTCATTGATAAGATCAAATCCTTTATCTATCTCTCCTGTAGAAAGTATCCTGTATATGCTGTTAATGCTCAAATTTATAAGTTCGTGTCTTGCATCCGAATTCTCATTATTAATTTCAACTGCCTTTTTAAAACTATATACTGCATCTTTAAGGCTGTTATCATTTACACCGACCTGCCCTTTTAAAAAATATGTGTAGGAATTAAAATACTTTTCTGCCTCCTCGCTTTTGTTTGAGTCCAAGCCCTGAACTAATCCTTTTACAGGTTTCCGATATTTTAGCATATTCAATAGATTCCTCCCCTTTATAGATGTCCCTATATGATGAATCCTCGGGGCTGTAAATTCTACATAGGGGTTATTATCAGTGACAACAGGGGCTCCATCAATAAATTTATGAAGAGCATCTTCATCCATCATGAATGTAGAGAGGAGCTGAAATGGATTGGACATTCCTATTTCCTTCAGGCTTTCCTGTACCTTTTTATTATTAAGCCTTTCTTTGAGATTCTCAAAATCTATTGACAACCTTTCATCAGAGCCTATCATAATTGCATCCCACTTTGTAAACCACATAGTGGAGTGAGGGAAAACAGACACAAAGGTAGAAACAAGCATTTTGAAATCATCTTCTGAAAGATGATGAAGTGGTATCCAGTGGGAAACCATTCCGCCCTCTTTAAGACGGGATTTACAGAGCATATAATACTCCCTGCTGTATAGATTCACAATGCCTGCATTTGACGGCGGGGGGGGTTCTGATGTGATAAGGTCAAATTTTTTATCCGTGGTTAATAGAAAATTTCTCCCATCCTCAATTATCATTTTAAATCTGCTGTCATTCAATATATCCCTGTTCCCCTCGGTAAAATATCTGCCTCCATTAAATACCTCTTTTGATATATCTACTGCATATATATTATTGACATTGTGGTCGCTGACAGCACCTGCAGTAGAGCCAGTCCCAAAACATATAATCAGTGCTTCTTTCGGGTCAGGATGGAATAAGAGAGGCAGATGCGCCTGAAGCCTCTCAAGCTGTAATGCCCCCCTGAATTCCCCCGCAATGGGGTCTCCATTTATCCATAGCCTCTTTACAGGTTTCCGGAAAGGCGTCAGGTCTGTCTCCTGAGATGAGACAAGGACAGTCCCTGCTATCCCTTCTTTATAATAAAGTATCTCATTCCCCTTATCTATCTTTGAAATACTAATTAATTTTGGAATATCACCTGACCTGAATATAAAAATTATAATGATGCCGCTAATCATGATAGATAATATGGATATAACATATCGGAACAGCTTACCCCTCCCTTTTGTAAGGGGAGATAAAAGAATGAGTATCATTCCAAAGACAATAGGAAAGATTCCCGTAAGTATAATTGCATTCTGTATGCCAATGATGGGAAGAAGTATAAACCCAGATGAGAACGAACCTATTATTGCACCTACAGTATTAGTTAGATATACCATCCCTATACTTTTTCCGACATTATGCAACTCAAATCTTAGTGTTTGAGTTACTGCGGGAAAACTTGCTCCCATTAACACTGTGGGGATAATCATTATAAGAAACGCCATTAAAAATGTTGCAAACATTTTTCCCTGCCAATGTCCGATACCAATAAACCCTGTGGTGAGCGAAGCGAATCCATGTGATGTCCATGAAATAAAGTTATTGAGTTGTGAGGCAATGATATTATGATTTGCAAATAGTAGGAGGGATAAAAATCCCATTAAGCCAATCAGAATTTGAAAAACTGCAAATAAAGTTACAACACTATCTCTTTTTTGATTGGAGCTTAACCGTGCAAACAAAAAACTCCCCCCTGCTATACCAAGGAGAAATGTAACGAGGATTATTGAAAACGCATATATAGTATTATCAAGAATCAGTATAAGAACCCTTGTCCATAACACCTCATAGGAGAGTGCTGCCATACCTGAGAAACCGAAGGCAATAAGAATCAGGGTCAAGGGGCAAGGGGCAAGGGGCAAGGAATTCTTTACCACTGTCCTTTGATTGCTATCCCCCGACCCTTGACCCTTGACCCTTGACCCTATGATATATGCCCCTCCCCCTGCAATTAAATTCAAGACAGCGGCTAAATAGAGCGATTGTGTAACGCCTGCAACCTCTATCAGGTAAAAACCTGTAATAATACATCCTGCAACAGCCCCGAAGGTATTTAGGGAATATATGACTCCTGTATCAATCCCGATTCTGTCCTCACTCTTTATAAGAAATCTTGATATGACAGGAAGTGTGCCCCCCATCATAGTTGTTGGAAATATCAGAATAAAGAAGGAGATTAAAAACCTCTCTGAGGAGAGAAGTAAAAAGCTCCCCCCTGTTAATACATGAAGTTTTATATACAGCCATTCTGTAAGTGAACTTATGTTGGGCAATAAGATTGCGTATAAACCTATGAGAATCTCAAGGACTGCATATACCTTCAGAGGATTCCCTCTCTTATCTATGAGTCTGCCAAAGATATATCCTCCAATACCAAGCCCTGCCATAAATACGGTAAGAACTGTGCTTATGGCAAAAGAGGATACACCAAATACAAGGGAGAGGAGGCGGGTCCAGACAATTTCGTAGATAAGCCCTGAGGCACCTGATAGGAAGAATATGAGGAGGATTAAAGGCCTTGCATATTTCATAAAAAGTTTCAGAGCATCAAAGTGTCAAAGAGACAGAAGACAGAGGACAGAGGACAGACTTCTTACTTCCTACTTCCTACTTCTTACTTCTTACTTCCTACTGACACTCTGAAACTTTGACACTATTTCTTTAATATCTCCTCTGGTGGTTTAAGTTTGACCTTTAAATCCGATTTTTTTGATATGCTTTCTATCTTAGACAAATTTAACTTACCTATCTTATTCCCGGACATCATTGTAAACCATACATTTCCTTTTACATCTGCAACTATAGCCAGTGGTTGGCTATCTTTAGTAGTGATGTTATATTCTGTAAAAAATTCTGAATCAGGGTCAAATTTTACAATCTTATTTTCATACCTCAATGCAAGCCAGATGTTACCTCCTTTATCAATAGCAAGACGCTGCGCCCCCTTTGTCCCTGGAATCGGGAAGTCTTTGAATTCGCCTGTGGCAGGATTAAGTCTTACCAGCTTTTTATCTTTTAGCCTGCAAAACCATACATTCCCTTTTGAATCAAGGACAGTACCTATAGGCATACTCATCGCTGGTTTTATTTCATACTCCTTAAATTTGCCGCTTTCCTGATTTAACATTCCAATCTTGTTCCCCCCCTTTTCCACAAACCATATATTGCCTCCTGAATCACAGACGATGCCTGATGACTGGCTCATTGGAGTTGGAATATCATACGATTTGAATTTTTTATTTGATGGGGTAAATTTGGTTATCTTATTTCTATTCCACTCCACAAACCATACATTGCCCTTTGAATCTAAGGATATAGAGGCGGGATTGCTTTCCGGAACAGGGAGGTCAAACTCCTCAAATTTTAATGCCCGTGTATTAAACTTCCCGATTTGATTTCCTTCCTGCTCTGTGAACCAAAGGTTATTATCTTTGTCTATTGTCATATCTGTGGTCTCACTCTTAGTTGTAGTTATCTCAAATTCTTCAAAGATATTTTTTGAAGGGTCTAACCTCCCAATCTTATTTGCAGCATATTCCAAGACCCATACGATACCAGAACGGTCTACAGCAATATCAGTCGGAGAACTTAAAGGGGTAGGAATGGGAAATTCTTCAAAAGGGGTCTCTTCGGAGGCAAATGCAGGACAAGATGCAAGATGCAAGATGCAAGATGCAAGAAATACAATAAAAAGCTTTAAACTTGTAACTTGTAACTTGAAACTTGAAACTTTTTTTCTCATGCCCTTTTCTTCTTAACAAAAACCAAAGCTGATATGACAACCACTATAAGCAAGATACCTGATACATAAACCCATAAAGGCACTTTATTAACTACTGCCGATCCCTGCCCACCTTCTGCCTCTCCTTTATTGCCCTCTGAGTGTTCATGCTTGTGTGCTGCAGGAATATCTGGGACGGAAGAAATAACTACTTGTGCAATCTTGTTTGCTCCTCTCTCATGCTCGGTGAACCATATATCCCCTTTTGAATCTATAGCCAGATGCATAGGCTGGGAATTTATTGTCGGTATGTCAAACTCGTTAAATGATGCAGATTGCAGCTCAAAGTAGCCTATTTTATTCAGCATATCATCTATATACCACAGCCTCCCCTTTTTATCAAATATTATACTCTGCGGAACGCTGTTATAACCGGGGAGCATTGCCTCACTCATCATACCCGTTGACGGAACAAGCATTGTAACCTTGTGGCTGTGAAGCTGTGAAAACCATATATTTTTTAAGCTGTCAATCAATATATTGCCCGGCCGGCTTAGAGGAGTAACTATCGGAAATACCTTATAGGTTTTGGTCTTTGGGTTAAACCTCCCTATCTCATTCATTGCTATGTCGCTAATCCAGATGTTGTCTTCTGCATCTACAGCAATGCCTGCAGGATGACTATTGGTTTTAAGGTCATATTCAACAACCTTCTTTATCTTAAAGTCAAGCTTCCCAATTTTACCGCCATTCCATTCTACAAACCACACATTACCCTCTGAATCCAATGCCAAGTCATTGGGACTACTATTTGGACTTGGTATATCATATTCTACAAATTTTTCTGTGGCCGGATCAAAACTGCCGATTTTATTGCCGATTTGCTCCACAAACCATAACCTGTCATTTTTGTCTATAATAATAGCACCCGGACTGCCAAGAGACACATCATAAACCTCTTTTGGAGGGGTTTTATTACTGGGGGAATATTTCCAATCGCTCTTTGGCAGTGATGCCGTAGATGTTATCTGATATTCCTTGAAGGACTGATTTACAGGGTCAAATTTAACTATCTTATTTGTAACCTGTGCTGTAAACCAGATTTTATCCTTTGAATCTACCGTTATACCAAAGGGATGACTATAGGGGGTTGGGATTACATATTCATTAATGACAGGTCCCTCACCTGTTTTTGAAGTGGCAGCAGGTGTGGTATCTCCATGCATACTATGCTGTCCCTGCTCATCTCCAGTAGATATATTAACGAGCAGGTATAAGAACAGAAATGTAAACAATAAAAAGATTTTTTTAAAAGGATTCATTTAATTATTTGAAATTTGAAATTTGAGATTTGAGATTTAAAATTGCTACCATGTAAATGTCGGTTCATACATATGACGCATCTGCCAGTTGGCATCTTTATATGTTTCTGCTCCGGCAAAGTCATAAGTTTTTTCCCCTGTTGTTTCATCAATACTTACCATCTTCCCTGCCTTATATTTAGCACTCTTTATCTGCCCTGCCCTGTCAACTTTATAATATTCCGCTACATTCACCGGCGGCAGTGCCTGTCTAACCCCCATAGCTGAGTTATGACATGCATCACATCCATATAATTTTGCCTGATGACCGCTCTTAAATACAAGAAGGGCAATAAATATTGCTATCAACAGGACTGGAGAATTGAGCATTAATTTTCTAAAAAAACTCATAGGCTTGATAACTTCACTATCAGGATTTTCTACCCTTGCACCTTTTCTTGATAAAAATGGAATCCGTATAAAGGGAAGCATGATAAGAAATAACATAAAAATGATTGGCACAATTGCTATATAAGAGAGGAGGTGTTTATATCCGCCCGTAAAATACCAGAATGGCTGCCAGAGCAAGAGAAAATACCACTCAGGTCCGGGTATATTCATCCCGTCGTCAGGACCAGGAATAATGGCAGGTGCATCATCTGGAATCTGAAATTTGTTTGCCAAAATGACTACAACAATGAATATTAAAATTGCCATTGACCCTGCCTTCAGGACATGATGGGGCCACCAAGTTTTTTGTTTTTTTTCAGCCATTACTTTATCCTCCTTTTAAATAAATCTGAACAAAAAATTCATGAAACCACAGATTAACACAGATGACAGCAATGCTGTCATTCTGAGGGCGAAGCCCGAAGCTTGTCCTGAGCGTAAGCGAAGGAACTCTATGAGATTCTTCACTTCGTTCAGAATGACCCTGCGGGTCAGATTCCTCGCTTCGCTCGGAATGACATTTCTTTTAAATCTGTGAAATCTATGGTTAAATTTTACAATTTCCTTAATTTTGATTTCTCTTTATAATGGTTCTGCTATGCCTAATTTCCTTACCATCCTAAGATGAAAAATTAGCAGAAACAATACAATGGCAGGGAGTATCCAAACATGAACAACAAAACTCTTACCTACCGAAAATGCTAATATTAAAGGTTCTATCAGATACTGACCAATTACCGGAATTGTCCCTATCCAATCTGCCCATACAACCAATTCCCAGTAACTCCTCCAATCCCATGGAAGTATAATTCCTGACACTGTAAAAAGAAGCATCAGCAAAAAAAGCAATATACCTGACCACCAGTTCAGCTCCCTCGGACTTTTATATGCCCGTCTTGTAATAACATTTACTGTATGAATAAAGAGAAAAGCAACTATCAGGGTTGCACTCCAGCGGTGCATGTTCCTTATTAATCCTCCATAAGGAATACTATTGCAAAGATATTTTACACTATCCTGTGCCTTTTCTGCAATTGGAACATAAAAAAACATCATGAATACACCTGAAAAGACTTGAAGAACTAACAGAAAAAATGCCAGTCCCCCGAAACATATCCAGAAATTTGCATGTGCGGGTATTGGATATTTTAACTGCTTTTCAATTAAATCTTTGATGCCTGTTCTTTCATTTAACCATTTAATCATGACATTCTCCTCTTCATGCCTGATTGCTCAGATTTAACAACCATTTAATTACTTTCATCCCTCTTTTTTAAAACTCTCTTCATCTTTTGTCTCAGCCATAAAGTCTATTTTCCACCTTTTTTCCTTCTCATCAAGAATTAGATGGGTCTGACTCTTTGATACAAATGGACTGCCTAAAACAGAGGGTATGGTATATTCAACTGTTACCCTTGCAATTATATTTCCCTTAGCATCTTTTTTATTTGATATTGAGCTATCCAAGATTTTTATCTTTGTTTCAGGGTCATACTGCTCTGTCCATCGCATAAATGTAGCTTCTTCAATGGTTCCATATTTTGTACTTATCAACTTATGAGCCTCTGCGGCTGGAGACTTACCTTTCTGGGACAGCAAAAAGTAGAATCTTTTAACCACCTCTTCCGGGGGTTCTTTCGGTAAATCAGCCTGAGACCAGCTGCACCCTATTAAACCCGAAATTAAAACTGTCAGCACTACTAAAAGATTTTTTTTCATAAGTGCAAAACTTTTATTTAGCTGCGAATGAACATCTAAATGATACATCCGTCAGATACAATATATATGATTTACATCATATAATATTGTTTTATGTTAATTCTCAGCCAAACAAATGCAAGTAATTTAAAATATATCATCCATGCATAAAAGGGGTTAGGATTTGACTCCTAACCCCTTTCATTTAAACTGCCTTGAAGCTTAAACCCATGAAATTATAACGCAGGCTCATTACCCTCTTTCAGAGTATTCAACAGCCTATTACCGCCTGTGATAAATTCTCTTTCTGACGGATCAGAAACCTGATATTCAAGCTTTGAAATCTCATCATAATCACCAACGGAGAGTGATGCTGTTCCTCCCGGTGGGTCAACAAAGAATGTCCCTCTCATTTCAAGGTGCAACGGTCCGCAGAACTGCTGGCAGTAGAACTCAAATTCGCCAGCCATATCGGCAACAAATTCTCCTACCGCTGACATGCCCCTTACTCCGTCTAACCTCGTTTTCTGACCATAATATCCTGCTGGTAAGAATCCCATAGTAACATCAGGGTTCTTTGTAAGACCTGCCGCCTTATCAATGTTTGTAAGGATTATTCTTACCTTTGCACCCTTTTTAACATGGATAAACCTCGGGATATAACCATAGCTGAATGCCTTTACCCTTACTACTGTGACATCGCCTTCCTGGGTTACACCTGGCTTTCCATCATCCCTCGGGATAAAATATCTCTTTGCAGCGGCAAGATGGATTGGTTCTAATGACGGCCTTTTTGTCAGTCCTTTGCCTGGAACTTTCTCGTCAAAGTTGACCTTTACATCCCCCAGCTCATAACCCTTGGCAAACAAGTCACCGCCTGTACCTGTATTCCATCTCTGGATAGTGGTAGAGAATATCTGCCTGCCTTCATGCGGCTCTCCATTTATAGGAACAATTTTTACAGTCTTTCCATAGGTTGGGGAGAGCTCATCAATATCCTGCTCCTCAAAGTTAATCGCAAATACTATACCTGTTGGGTTGAAGAGACCTGTGGAGAACTTATTCTGGGAGACATAGTAATGATTGTCCGGTGCAATGGAATTGTGTCCCACCCTGTAGTGGATTGGGAACTCGTCAACCATCTGCATTCTACCAAGGTCAACCTTACAGGTTGAGTCAGAAACGAAGCTGCTTATATAGTTATACTTTCCAAAGTTATCAGGCTGATTGTGGAGCGGGCCTGCACCAACTGGAATAACTCTATGAACCTTTAACTGTCTGACATCAATAACAGACTGAGTTGCAGAAAGCTTATCACAAACTACAGCCCATCTGTTCGTTGGTAAAAAGTTGGTTCCATGCGGGTTCTTACCGACAGGGATTTCCTTTATAAATTTAAAGGGGTCCTGACTGAAGACCATAACCGCACTGTGATAATAGTTACCTGAAAATACATATTTCCCGTCCTTGCTTGCATCAGGATAGTCAGGTGCGCTTGGCGCCGGCGGCACATCAATAACTGTTGTTGCACCATCAGCTACCCTCATCTTTGCCATCTTGCCTGAAAGCTCGCCTGTCAGGAATATATATTTACCATTCGGGCTCATTGCTGCTGAGTGGTGAATACCAAATGGTTTTGGATTTGCAAGAATCCTCTCTGCAAAACCTGTTTGTAAATTTAACTCTATAACTGCATCTGCACCCTTATCAGATACCCAGAGATACTTTCCATCAGGTGTTCCGTTGTTGTTACCTGCATTGGAACCGCTGAACGGGAAGTTATGCATATCAACACCCATCTTGATATACCTGTATGGCTTCATACTTGGGATACCGATAACACCAATATTCCCGTCATGTCCGCCAGCCTCATAGAGCATTGCATAGTCTCTCAGAGGTGTGTCGCTGTCCTGAGGCGCTATTACCTGCCAATCCCTCTGGTCAGCAGGCGTAATCTCCGTCTTACGGGCTTCTGCTGTCCCTGCTAAAAATAATACTGCTAAAATTAAGGCTAAAAAGCCCTTTTTATTCATTTATTTTCACCTCCATTCCCTTTTAAAATCATGGCTCATGGCCAAAAAATACTCCCGCCTTTGCATCTGCCTCTAACCTCTTAACCATATAATCATCTGGATTCAGGATACTGATCTTTCTTGCCAGCCATTTTCCATCCTTTGGCCATCCATAGACATTTACGAGCGTTCCCTCTTTCAACTCAGCAAATTTCTTGAATGCACCTCTTTCTGATGGATCCTTTGTTGTCATTACCTGAATCTGACACTCATCCTGCATATTGAGCTTCCATGTCTTTGGGGTTTTCTCAAATTTCGTTGTAAGCTCAATTACCCTTGCACCCCTGTCAATCTTTGTGATTGTCCCGGTATATGATGTATCATCAATAAGAGACCCATCATACGCGAAGGCTATGCCACTGGAGAGAACAAACAATGAAACAACTATAATTGATAGATATTTTTTCAAATTTTTCACCTCCTTTCGTTATTAAAATTAGTGATTAACGGATATATAACTCAGCAAGATGTATGCCATGATTAAAGAAAATAATAAATTATATAACTATTTGATATTCAAGACTATTCACACTGAGTAGGTAATAATAGAATCTTTAAAATCAGTTCAAACTGCAACATTAATGTTACACTCACAAGCAATAACTTAAAACTTTAGCAAACCAATTGAAATTAAAGGCATTATCAACAACAAGAAGTGTAACATTACTGTTACGAAATGAATTAGATTGCTTCGGGCTAACGCCCTCGCAATGACACCACTGCCTTTGTTTGTCATTGCGAGCCGAAGGCGAAGCAATCTATTACTGTTCTTTTAATTATCTTATGCTATATTCAATTTATATTTCTTTATTAAACGATAAATTGTCATCCTTGGGATATTTGCCTCTTCAGAAGCCTTTGTTATGTTATTGTTATTCCTCCTCAAAAGTTCAATAAGATACTCTTTTTCAAAAGAGGAGAGCCACTCCTTCTTTGCATCCTTAAAGTTCACAACCCCCTTAGTCCCCCTTAACAAAGGGGGATTGAGGGGGTTGTCCCCCTTAACAAAGGGGGATTGAGGGGGTTGTCCCTGCCCCTTAATATTATCAGGAAGGTCATTAATTGTTATAGAGCCTCCGTCAGAAAGGGAGACCCCCCTTTCAATAACATTCTGCAATTCCCTTATATTTCCGGGCCAGCTAAACTTTTTTAGCATTTCTATTGCACCTTGAGATATATCTTTAATATGCTTTTTACCGGCAACCGGCTCATTTTTTATAAAGAAATTACATAGAAGCGGTATATCATCAACCCTCTCCCGTAAAGGGGGGAGTGTAATAGAAATGACATTCAATCTAAAAAACAGGTCCTCCCTGAACTCCTTTTCTTTTATAGCATCTTCAAGGTCTTTATTTGTAGCAGATATTACCCTTATATCAATATCTATCAGATTCCTCCCGCCAACCCTCCTGACCTGTCTCTCCTGAAATACCCTTAGAAGCTTTGCCTGAAGATTTGGTGTAAGCTCGCCTATCTCATCAAGGAATATTGTCCCGCCATTTGCTGTCTCAAACATACCCTGCCTTGACGCATGGGCACCTGTAAATGAACCCTTTTCATGACCGAACAGTTCAGATTCAAGGAGATTCTCCGGCAGGGATGCACAATCTACAGGGATAAAAGGCGCCCCTGCCCGCTCGCTATTTGCATGAATAGAACGTGCAATCAATTCCTTCCCTGTTCCGCTCTCTCCCAATAAAAGGATATTGGACTCTGTATTTGACACCCTCCTGACCATATTTAGGACATCCTTGATTTTCTGACTCTGCCCGATGATATTATCAAACTTGAAATGGTCATGCAGCTGCTCTTTTAAATTTTTATTCTCCTCTGTTAGCCTCTTCTGGGTCAGCGCCCTTTCTACTGTAATCTTCAGTTGGTCTGCA
>JACRGN010000106.1 GCA_016234205.1 Nitrospinota bacterium
CAGTAGAAAAGGCATTTATAAAGGCTATTAAAAGGCTTGAGGGGACATATGCTGTTGCCATGGTAACTATTCATGAAAAGGATAAGATATTCTGTGCAAAGAAGGAAAGCCCTCTTGTGATAGGAATTGGGGGGGATACAAATTATATCGGCTCAGACTTTAATGCCTTCATAGATTATACAAAGAATGCAGTTGTGCTTGATGATGACGAGTATGCAATTGTATCAAAAGACCGCTACTTTATAAAAAATACTGCCAATGGAGAGACTGTCAGAAAAAAGATTACAGAGATACACTGGGATAGTGACATGGCAAAAAAGGGCGGCTATCCCCACTACATGCTCAAGGAGATATATGAACAGCCACAATGCATTATAAATGCCTTGCATGTTGATAAACTCCTTATAAAAAAAATATCAGATATGATAATGGAGAGTAAAAAGACATATTTGATAGGGGTAGGCACCACTTACTATGTGTCCCTTATGGGTGAGTATCAATTCTCCTCCGTTGCAGGTATTTTCACACCTGCGATAAGCTCGGATGAGTTTAAGAACCTTGCACATATAGATAAAGATACACTTGTTATAGCCTTATCACAGTCAGGTGAGACATACGATACCTTAAATGCACTGAAACATGCAAAAAATAAAGGTGCAAAGACAGCCGCCATTGTAAATGTAATGGGGTCATCCATTGCCCGCCTTGTAGACCATACAATACTGCAGGGTTCGGGTCCAGAGATATGCGTAATCAGCACAAAGGCGGCATTGTCGCAGATGATTATATTACTAATGGTTGCCATTGAAATAGCAGTTAGAAATAAGAAACTTACTGTTAAGAATAAAATTGAGATTGAAAGGCATATATCCCACCTCCCTGAAATTATCCAGAGGGTGCTCAATGAAAAATCAGGATTCATACATACAATAGCCCAGAAGTATTCCCACATAAATAACTGGCTCTATCTTGGCAGGGGGAAATATTATCCCATAGCACTTGAGTCATCTCTAAAGATGAAAGAGGTTGCCTATGTCCATGCAGAGGGGATGCCTGCAGGTTTCTTAAAACACGGGACTATTGCCCTGATTGATGAAAATCTATACTCAATTATGTTTATGCCTCCAAAGAGTGATGAAGACCTCTACAGGCTTTCTTCAGGGAGTGCAGAGGAGATAAAGGCAAGAAAGGGCTTTATCATTGGATTTCACTTTGGAGACAAGAGGGAGAGTGAGAAACTATTCAATGAAGAGATTGTCCTGCCAAAAGTCCCGGATATAATCGCTCCATTCTTAGAATTGGTTGTAGCCCAGCTTTTTGCCTATTTCACAGCAGTAGCCTTAAAGAGAAACATAGACAAGCCAAGGTCTCTTGCAAAATCTGTTACTGTGGCATAGCAAGACACACATTTAACTACATTATTGACATTTATATATATATGTAGTTAAGATGTAGTTAATTATGTCAGTCGTTAAAAACACCCTTCAGGAAAATTATATCTTCTTTCTTCGTGAGCTCTCCCGCATAGAACATGAGATTAATAGTTTACCCAAAGGCAGCATCTCTGCCAAGAAAATAGGCGGGATAACCTATTACTATCACCAGTGGAGAGAAGGCAAAAGGGTTAAATCAGTTTCAATTGGCAGAAAAACTCCATCCGATTTAATCAATAGTATAAACAGACGAAAGAACCTTGAAGTCCAGAAAAAAGAAATCCTTAACAATGTAAATGTAATAGTTAAGGCTATTGACACACAGGAGGTAACAGTCCACGAAATCTTACGCCTCTTTTCTCAAAACAAAATCAATGTATTACTTATAGGTTCATACTGCATGCCCGCATACAGAGAGGCATTAAACATCAATCTGCCTACAATCAGGACACAAGGTGTAGACTTTCTTGTTTCCTATCCATATAAAGGTAAAAAAGTTAATATAGGATCTCTTTTGTCAGAATTAGGTTTTTCGGTTGGATTTAATCCTGATGGCTCAACATACTTTACCAACGGGACTTTTAAAATAGATTTTTTAACTCCTGAAAAAGGCAAAGCCACTGATAGGGCAGTTTCAATTAAGGAACTCGGGATAAATGCTGAGCCGCTGCGGTATCTACAGATGCTCTTTGACAACTCAATTCATGTTCAAACAAAAGATTTTGCATATAATATTCCTAATCCGTGGGTTTTTGCGTTTCATAAAATACTGGCCATGAAGAATAGGAAGGTGCAGTCCAAAAAGGAAAAAGATTTATTGCAGGTTGTATCGATTTTGAGAGAAATCAGAGGACTGCCTCAAGAATTTAGAAAAAGCATAAAATATTTAAAAACACTTCCTCCACGATGGCAGAGAACTATAAAAGAGCATATTAAGAATCACCTGCCTGAATACTTTATATTTTCTTCCCCCTCCTGAACTCAAGAAAGAGGTAATAGGGGAGATGCTGGAAAAGTATGGAACAGGGGCAAGCCGTTCGTAAAAAGACACCTTGTATTTAAAATGGAGATGCAGTAGAGTTATAATCTGGCAGGCTAATTAAAAAAGAAAATATGCACCAAAGAGGTTTTTGTTTATGACAGACCTTTCATTAGAAAATATTTTAAATGAAATTATAAAAAGGATTGTCTCCACAGCACATCCAAAAAAGGTAATACTCTTTGGCTCTGCTGTCCGAAAAGAAATGCACGCAAACAGCGATATAGACCTTTTGGTTGTCATTCCTTCTGGCCGGCACCGCCGAAAGACTGCACAAAATATTTACAAAAATCTAATAGGGCTCGGATTCGCCGCTGATGTTATTGTGGTTACCGAAAAAGACATAGAACAATTCAAAGAAAATATTGGCATGATAATTAAACCGGCAATTGAAGAAGGCAGAGTGTTATATGCCGCGTGAATACAGCGAACTTGGAACTCCGCAGGAATGGCTTAAAAGGGCAAAAAGCAACCTTGCCATTGCAAAGCAGCCAAAGACTGAAGATATTTATATGGAAGACCTCTGTTTTGAAACTCAACAAGCTGCTGAAAAGGCGCTTAAGGCAGTTTTACTTTTCAAGAAAATACCATTTCGTTTTGTCCACGACCTTGCAGAATTGATAACCCTTCTTGAAAACAATGGCATATCTTTACCGGAAGAAGTTCGTACCGCCGCCATATTGACAGATTATTCTGTAGAGGCACGTTATCCAGGGCCTTTTGAACCAGTGACCAAAGAAGAATTCAAGAATGCCCTGAAAATTGCTGAAAGTGTTGTGGCATGGGCAGAGAACCAAATCAGCAATCAGTAAAGATGTATTCAAGAAAGTAACCCTTGAAGCCCCTGCATGATATGCCTAACCATTTCAAAGCCAGAAGTTGCAATGCAGTCTCTCGGTTTAAGAAGGAAACTGGAAGCCTTGTTGAAAGAAGGAGAAACATGAAAAATGATATTGCAAGACCCCAAATGTTCTAAAGAGAAATGTTAGGCAATAAAGAAAAAGCATAAATAAACTAATGATTCAGAAATCTAAAAGGTTTTCTGACAGAAAAAGAAAGTTACACAGGCTCCTGTCAATACTCCGCATACTTGACAGCCGAGAAAAGTGTAATTCCGACTCCCTTGCCGAGAAATTCAATACTTCACCGCGAAATATCTTCAGGGATATAAATGACCTGAATGAATCAGGTTTCTCCATCACCTTTGATAAGAGAATCAATTCATATATATTTACCGATTCAGATTTTACACTTCGTGACCTTGACCTTAATAATGACGAGCTGACTGCATTGCTTATAGGGAAGCAAATAGCCCATCGTATGGGAAAACCCTTTGAGAAGGCTTACCAGTCTCTTTTAAAGAAAGCACACAAGGATACCGGTATCAAAACCGGTGAAGGGTTAAAGAAAATAGAAGATAAGCAACAATTTTTTATAGATATAGACTCGATGGAAGGATTTGATGGTATTGAAAAGCAATATAACGCCATTACAGAATCATTGAATAAAAAAGAAGAGATTGGAATAGTTTATGATGCGATGCATTCTCAGAAAAAAAGCAGAAGGATTATTGCACCCTACGGTTTAATCTTTGAGTATGGACTCTGGTATGTTATAGGATATTGCCACCTGCGTAAAGAGGTAAGGATTTTTGCATTAGACCGTATAAAAGAATTTAGAATGACAGGCAAACAGTATAGTATCCCTGATGATTTTAATATGGATGATTACTTTAAGACCGGCTGGCATATGATACAGTATGGCAAGCCTGTAGAGGTGGTGCTAAAATTTACAAAACACTATGCCCGATGGATAAAACGCAAAAAATGGCATCCAACACAGACGATAGAAGAACACAAAGATGGCTCTATAACATTCACCGTAACAGTTCAGGGGAGCATGGAACTAAAATGGTGGATATACCACTGGATACCGCATGTTGAAATTTTGTCCCCTCCCGAACTCAGAAAAGAAGTAATTGGGGAGATGAGGGAGATGATAAAGAAGTATAAGGTTAGCGATAGCTAATGAATTAATATGGAGGAGAAAATATGAGTGATAAAGATAAGCGGGAAAAATGGCGACAATTCCCTAATCCAGAAAAATCGGAACTTTTACACGCACCATTTGGGGCTGGTGTATATAAACTTAGACATAAATTAAGCAAGGAAAATATATTATTTGGTAGCAGTAAGAATGTTGCATACCGTATGACCTCTCTATTGCCCGATTATGGCGGTAATAGAAAAAATGAGGATAAACGAGAACATGTAAAGAAATATATTGATGATATTGAGTACACAACTATCGCCTGCAACAGTGAGGAAGAAGCACGTGAAATTGAGGAAGAAATAAAAAAGAAAATAGAGAAGGGTCAATGCCATTATATATTTGATACTTAACAAAAGTAAATACTTGGGTACTATTCCACAAAATTTCTACTTTACCTGATTAAATCTTCTGTTTATCAGAGGTAAGCAATGCCGTAATCCTGCTCATTGTTGTTTTTTTATCAGTCCAAAAGTTTCTTTTCACAACTGTTATTTTTATCTATAACACTCTCTTCTATCCTGCACTTTCCAGAAAAGGCAAAGAAAAACCAAACTGACATAAGGTTGTCATATTGCCTGATTATAATTGTCTTATAAAAATAAATAAGGGGGTGTTTTTATGTTAAAGATGTGTCACAAAAAAAATCGTGAAATTATAAAACCATATAAGGACAATCTTGAATATCTGGCAGACCAATTTGAAAGATTAAAACTTATAAAAAATGACAACGAAGCAGATGATGAAGATGGATTTCTGATAAATCCAAGAAAGATTAGAAGATTACCAAGAAGGCATAGAATATTCAAGACTCGTAATAAGGCAGACAATAATAAAAAGCTGTTAGAATTAGAGAAAAGGATTGATAGGAGACTTGCTGTAACGGATAGAACATTTCCATTTAAAGAATTTCAAAAGAAAAAATCTTTAACAAGAATGGAGGAATTGATTATTCTTGAATTGCTTGAGGGGGAGGTATTCGGCAGTTCTGAATATGATGTTAAAGAACTACTTGACCTCATTAGCGAAGATACCTATGAAAGGCTAAAAAATATAAAATTATTTCAAAAAGATGGGAAATTAGTTAAGGAAAAGATTATAGAGGTTGATTATGAACATAATATTTTTGGTATGACACAATGTATAAAATTAAATAATAAGATAAAAGCATTACTGCTTGAAGAAAAAGGTGTAAAAAATAAGTTAAATATAAAAGAGAATGATTTTTTCGAGATAATAAAACCGACTATACCCTTTGATAAAGTTATTCTCCATAAGAAGACATTTGAAGATATAGGTCTTACAATAGAGATGATACAAGGCAATACATCAAGGCTTTTACATGAATGGGGTATTAAAGGCAGTAACTTATACCCGTCAGATAAAGTTAAAAAGAGAAGAAGAAATCATCCGGTTATAATGTTATTTTATGGGGCACCCGGAACAGGTAAGACCCTTACGGCAAATGCAGTTGCTTATACATTAAAAAAAGAATTATTAACCTTTGACTGCTCTAAGATATTGGATTTATATGTAGGTGAGAGCGAGAAAAATGTGAGGAAGATTTTTGATAATTATAGAGAAATATCAAAGGGCATGAAAAACCCTCCTGTGCTTCTATTGAATGAAGCAGACCAGTTTTTACACAGGAGAATAAATGCTACAAGGTCGGTAGACAATATGTATAATCAAATGCAGAATATCTTCCTTGAACAATTGGAGAGATTTGAAGGGATTCTCATTGCCACGACAAACCTGATAGAAAACCTTGATTCTGCCTTCTCAAGGAGATTTCACCACAAGATAGAGTTCAGGAGACCGGGAACAGGCGAGAGGTTTAAACTTTGGCAGGTTCATATACCTGAAAAGGCTCCTCTATCAGATGATGTGGATTTGCAGGACCTTGCTATACACTATAACCTTTCCGGGGGACAAATTGCCTTAGTGGTAAAAAATGCTGCTGTCAGGGCTGCGAGGAGGGGTGATAAAATTATGATGGAAGATTTTATATTTGCCTGTGAAGATGAATTGGCTGGAAATTTTGATGAAAAGGCGAGGGTAAGGGTTGGGTTTTAATAAGAGGGTGGTTGGATTTGTGAAATGAAATGTTATCAAACTTTTTCTATAAAAGACTTAGCGTTTTTGATATAACATTTACATAGATTTTAAAGTATCTTGAGAAGAATCAATATTAACTGAGCAGATTTTACACCTATCCCCAAACGGCAGTCCGTATCTGTTTAATAATTCCTGATTCCCCAATATCTCCTTAGCCTCTCCATCTGCGACAATCTCTCCATCGAATAAAATTATAAGGCGGCTGCAAATATCTCCTGCGAGATAGAGGTCGTGGGTTACAACTATCTTTGTTGAGGAGAGTGCTTTTATTGCATGGATGAGCAGTTTCTGGGAATTTGGGTCTAAATTTGATGATGGTTCATCAAATGCAATAATGTCAGGGGTCATTGACAGGACTGTTGCCAGAGATACCCTCTTTTTCTCACCGAGACTTAAGTGATGCGGGCTTCTCTTTTCAAACCCGCTTAGTCTTACAGTCCCCATTGCCTCTCTTACCCTTTTACTTATGTCATCTTCAGAGAATCCCATATTCTGAGGTCCAAAGGCGACATCCTCCCATACAGTAGGGCAGAACAACTGGTCATCAGGATTCTGGAAGACAATACCAATCTTTTCCCTTATTTCCTTAAGGTTTTTTTTATTTAACTCCATCCCCATAATTCTTATCTGTCCATTTCCAATAAGGATTCCATTCAGATTGAGGAGGAGTGTGGATTTTCCCGCCCCGTTTGGCCCTATAATTCCAACTGACTCCCCACGAGATATTGAAAAATTTATGCCCTTAAGGACATCGGATCCGTCAGGATACTTAAAATAGAGTTCTTTTATTTCAACCACTTTACCATTTTCCATTTTAATAGAATCTCGCTATTAATGTTATAAGTACCACTGCCGTAATAACCAATATATCATTACTGGTGATCCTTCGACTTCCTTCAGGGCGGGCTGGTGACCCTTTGGCTTCGCTCAGGGCAGGCTGGTGACTGGTGACTTTTGAATTCCCCTCAAACCCTCTTGATGCCATAGCCATATAAACCCTTTCCCCTCTTTCGTAGCTCCTTACAAACAGTGCTCCTATCATATTACCTATCACCTTTGCCTCTCCTATCCATCTTCCTTTAAAACAGCGGGAATCCCTTGCCTGCCTTATCCTCATTATTTCATCAAGGAGGACAAAGAGGTAGCGGTATGTGAAACTTGATAGGAGTATGAATATCTTTGGAACTTTAAGCCTCTGAAAACCATTAAGCAGTGCAGGAAATGGGGTTGTAGAAGATAACAATATCAGACACAGAACCCCTATATAGGATTTTATTACAACATTCCACGCAGCCATTAACCCTGAGTCTGTAGTAATTAAAAATATTGATGTTAAAAGTGCAAATGGTATGACTACGGCAGAGCGGGACAGGATAAATAAAATGGGAACTTTTGACAGTAAGATAAGTGTAAATACAGATGATAAATAGATTCCAAAGTGATTAAAGTTATTGGGTGGTGTAGTAACACTTATAATGATAATCCACAAAAAAGAGATTATTTTTACTCTTGGGTCAAGCCGGTGGATAGGGCTTTCGAGGTTGCTATATTTATCAGGAAATGCGTGTCTCATGGAGGTATTATAGGAAAGCAAAAAAACAAAAGCAAGGAGCTATTTATAAAGTCTTTCTGCCTCCCGCCTTAAACATTTTTCTTAATCAGTTTATTGGTAATGAAGAGGGAATCGGAGAATAAGTTCTTTCATCAGGTTCTGCTTCTATTTTTGGTGTAATGATTGGAGATTCCTCCAAAGCAACCCTTAAGACCTCATCCATATTTTCTGCAAGGTTGATTTTAAGTGCCTTCTTTATGTTTGCCGGTAAATCTTTTAAATCCTTTTCATTCTCTTTTGGCAGTATGATATTATAGATTTCACCCCTGTGGGCTGCGAGGAGCTTCTCCTTTACACCGCCTATTGGCAACACCTTCCCCCTTAATGTGATTTCGCCTGTCATTGCTATGTCCCTCCTCACAGGTCTTTTTGTGAGTGCAGAAAGGAGGGCAGTTGCCATTGTAATTCCTGCCGATGGTCCATCCTTTGGAATAGCACCTTCAGGGACATGGATGTGTATATCTACTTTCTGATAAAAGTTTTTGTTGAGTCCCATCTCCTTCGCCCTTGACCTTACATAGCTTAAGGCTGCCTGTGCAGACTCCTGCATTACATCGCCTAATTGTCCTGTAAGCGTAAGATTCCCCCTCCCGTCCATGAGTGTAACCTCTGTAGTGAGAATCTCACCCCCTACCTCTGTCCATGCAAGGCCTGTTGCAAGCCCGACCTCACTCTTCTCAGCCTTTTTACTTACGCGATAAATTGGGATACCAAGGTATTTTGTTAGGCTCTTCGGTGATATAATTATCAACTTAGAAATTTTCTTTTCTGTAGCTATTTTCTTTGCTACCTTTCTGCATATGTTGGCAATCTCCCTCTCAAGATTTCTTACCCCTGCCTCTTTTGTATAGTGCCTTATAATTTTTCTCACAGCTGAATCGGTAAACTGAATCTGCTTTTCTTTAAGTCCGTGGTCTTTGATATTTTTAGGCATAAGGAAGAGTTTTGCAATATTCAGTTTCTCCTCCTCTGTATATCCCGGCATCCTCAATACCTCCATCCTGTCAAGCAGAGGCTGGGGGATTGTGTGAAGGACATTTGCAGTTGTAATGAACATCACCTCAGAGAGGTCAAAGTCCACTTCAAGATAATGGTCATTGAAGGCACAATTCTGTTCAGGGTCAAGCACCTCTAATAGAGCAGCAGACGGGTCCCCCCTGAAGTCCATACTCATCTTGTCAATCTCATCAAGCATAAATACCGGATTCTTTGTCCCTGCCTTTTTGACCGACTGTATAATCCTTCCGGGTAAGGCACCTATATAAGTCCTCCTGTGCCCCCGTATCTCAGCCTCATCCCTGACACCGCCGAGAGAAACCCGGACAAACTTTCTCCCTGTAGCCCTTGCTATTGATTTACCGAGAGATGTCTTCCCGACACCCGGCGGTCCCGCCAGGCACAAGATAGGCCCCTTCATCTCCTTTACAAGTTTTCGGACAGCCAGATACTCAAGCACCCTCACCTTTACCTTATCCAATCCATAGTGGTCTTCATTTAAAATCTTTTCAGCCTCTTTTATATCAAGCTTTTCCTTTGTCTTTACAGCCCAAGGTATATCAACAAGCCAGTCAATATAGTTTCTCACCACTGTCCCTTCTGCAGACATAGGAGGCATCATCTCAAGACGCTTCAGCTCTTTCAGTGCCTTTTTATTTATCTCTTCAGGCATCTTTGCCTTCTTTATCTTTTCTCTTAACTCCTCTATTTCAGTCTTGAACTCATTAAATTTGCCAAGCTCTTTTTGAATAGCCTTCATCTGCTCTTGCAGGTAATACTCTTTCTGGCTCTGCTCCATCTGTTTTTTTACCCTTCCCCTTACCTTTTTTTCCAGATTGAGTATCTCAATTTCAGATTCTATTAGATTGTAAAGATCCTCCAGACGAGCTTGCGGGGATATTATTTCAAGGAGCCTCTGTTTATCTGAAGTCTTCATTGAAAGGTGTGCTGCTACAGAATCTGCAAAGTGTCCGGGGTCGCTGATGTTTTGTATGGACATTAGTATTTCGGCAGGCATCTTCTGGCTAAGCTTGACATATTCTTCAAAATGCCCCTGCAGGCTCCTCATAAGGGCTTCAACCTCCTGAGAGGTCTCGCCCTTCTTTTCAGGAAAAGAGACCTTGACCTCAAGGAAACTGCTGTTTTCAATAAACGAATCTATCTTAACCCTGTTTACTCCCTCTACCAGAACCTTTACAGTTCCATCAGACAGTCTCAGTATCTGGAGTATCTCCGCCGCAGTCCCTATATCATATATATCTTCGGGGGCGGGGTCATTTGTCTTTGGTTTTTTCTGGGCAGCAAGAACAATCCGCTTCTCCCCTGATATTGCATTCTCAAGCCCCCTTATAGATTTATCCCTTCCTACAAACAGGGGGATAACCATGTGAGGGAAGACAATAATATCTCTCAGAGGTAAAAGCGGTAATATATTGGTCTGTATCTTTTTCTTTTCTTCCATAGGTATTAACGGTGAGTAAGAGTGTCAGTGTTTAGTGTTAGTGTCAATATCGGCAAAGTGATAAACTTTAAATCAATACTGACACTGATCACTGGCACTAATCACTGTCTTCAGCTTGCCTGTTTTTCGTACATCATGAGGGGCTGTTCTCTCTTGGTTACAACCTCTTCGCTTATAATACACTCCTTTATCCCTATCTGTGACGGTAGTTCATACATGGTATCAAGCATTATCTCTTCAAGTATCGCCCTCAACCCCCTTGCTCCTGATTTCCTCTTTGTCGCCTCCCGGGCTATTGTTCTTAAGGCACTCTCGGTAAATCTCAATTTGACCCTCTCAAATTCAAAAAACTTCTGATACTGTTTGGCGAGGGCATTTTTGGGTTCTGTTAGAATCTTAACCAGTGCATCTTCATCTAAATCATCCAGTGTAGCAATAACTGGGAGCCTGCCTATAAACTCAGGTATCAGGCCATATTTAAGGAGGTCTTCGGGTTGAATCTGCTTTAATGTCTCTCCTATATTTTTTTCTCCCCGGACTTTTGGATTTGAGCCAAACCCTATAGATTGTTTTCCTGTCCTCTGCTCTATAATTTTTTCAAGTCCAACAAATGCCCCTCCGCAAATAAAGAGAATATTTGTCGTGTCAATCTGCAAAAATTCCTGATGGGGGTGTTTCCTGCCTCCCTGCGGCGGGACATTGGCAACCGTCCCCTCTATGATTTTTAACAGTGCCTGCTGAACCCCCTCACCGGATACATCCCTCGTAATAGACGGGTTCTCAGACTTCCTGCTGATTTTGTCAATCTCATCTATATATACAATGCCCTTCTCGGTCTTTTCCACATCATAATCTGACGCCTGGAGGAGCCTTAAGATGACATTCTCCACATCCTCACCGACATAACCTGCCTCAGTAAGTGTTGTCGCATCTGCTATTGTAAAGGGGACATTCAGTATTTTTGCAAGGGTCTGGGCAAGAAGTGTCTTTCCTGTCCCTGTGGGGCCTATGAGCATTATGTTGCTTTTCTGCAAATCCACATCATTTATATTGACATGGCTGTCTATCCTCTTGTAATGGTTGTGGACTGCAACAGAGAGGATTTTCTTTGCCCTGTCCTGCCCTATCACATACTCATCCAGTATTCTCTTTATCTCTTTTGGCTTCGGTATGTGCTGAAATATATTCTCCTTATCATGCCCCCACTCCTCTACCATTATGTCGTTACATAACTCTATACATTCATCACAGATGTATACCGTGGGTCCTGCGATTAGTTTTTTTACCTCGTCCTGGCTCTTTCCACAAAATGAACAACGGAGGTCAATCTCATTGCCTCTCTTTACCATTAGATATCCTCCTCTAAAGTCAAAAGTTTATTCATTTGTTTTTTCTTTTTTGGATTTCGGGAGTTCATGGCTCTCTATAACATCATCTATTATTCCGTAAACCTTTGCATCTTCTCCTGACATGAAAAAGTCTCTGTCTGTATCCACCCTGATTTTTTTCAAAGGCTGGCCGCTATGTTTTGATAATATGCCGTCAAGGGTCTCCCTCATCTTTAATATCTCTTTTGCGTGTATCTCAATGTCTGCAGAGGGACCCTGAAACCCGCCTGAGGGCTGATGTATCATCACCCTTGAGTGAGGAAGTGCAAACCTCTTACCCTTTTCCCCTGCTGACAATAAGAGCGCCCCCATACTCGCCGCCTGTCCGATACATATAGTCTGTACGGCAGGCTTTATATACTGCATTGTGTCATATATGGCAAGCCCTGATGTAACAATACCCCCCGGACAATTTATATATAGATAAATATCCTGTTCAGGGTCTTCAGCCTCTAAAAACAGAAGCTGTGCAATTATAAGATTTGACATGTAATCATCAATAGGCATTCCAAGAAATATAATTCTGTCCTTTAAAAGACGGGAATATATGTCATACGCCCTTTCACCTCGCGGTGTCTGCTCCACCACCATAGGAATCAAACTCATTTGCTTACCTCACTTTCTCTATCGGTATGAATATCGCTCACCTTAAGCAGCTTGATTATAGCATCAAAGGTCTTGTCAATCAATAATCTCTTTCTCAGCCTGTCAATTGAGCCGTTGTTCTGCATCCTCCTTTTCAATACCTGAAAGTTTTCCCTCATTGATAATGCATACTTTTTTATCTCTTCATCCAATTCTGTATCGCTGACTATTATAGAGTCCTTCTCCGCAATCTTTTCAAAGATAATATCCGACTTCACGTTTCTTATAGCCGAATCCCTGAAACCATCCCTCATCTTATTCATATCAACACCCGATTTATCCAGATCTATCCCCTGTGAGGCAAACTGATGACGGGTGTTGTGGACCATGGAGTCCATCTCTTCCTCTATGAGCTGAGGCGGGAGTTCAAAGGGGTTCATCTCAATCAGTTTATTAACCAATTCATTCCTAATCCTGGAATCGGCTGTCTTTTTTTCCCTATCCTCTAAATCTCCCCTCACCCTGCTTTTTAATGACTCAAGATTCTCAAATCCTCCCAGCTCCTTTGCAAAATTATCATCTATCGGTTTAAGCCTTCTCTTTTTTACCTCTCTCACGGTTGTCTTGAAATTAACCTCTTTCCCTGCCAGATCCTTATCATGGTGATTGGCAGGAAATGTTATATTAATATCCTTTGATTCCCCTTTTTTGAGGCCTATCAATCTTTCTTCAAACTCAGGGATAAAAGACTTTGAACCAATAAAGACCGGATGATTCACACCTTTTCGCAATAGATGATTATCTGAAAAACCCTCATAATCAATAATCACATGGTCGTGGCTCTCAAGGAGATGGTCATCATTGCTTTCAAACTCCGCCTGCATCTCCTGAATCCCTTTTAATCCCTTCTCAACATCCTCATCCGTAACCCTCACTATGGTTCTTGTAAATTCAAGATGACCGAAGTCTTTAATGATTATATCAGGGAGTGTCTCCACAGTAACGCTGAATGAAAGAGGTGCACCATGCTCCATCTTTATATCCTCAACATTTGGTTGAGTTACCGGACGAATATTGTGCTCCTTTATTGCTTCAGCAAATGTCTTTGGGATTATCCTCTGCAGGACATCGGATTCCACTCTATCTTTATAATGCTGCTCAAGTATCTTTCTTGGAGCCTTTCCCTTCCTGAAACCTTGAATATTGGCAGACTTGCTCAAGTTTTTATATGCCTCATCAATCTCCCTGTTTACTATTTCAGTGGGAACCTCAATCTTCAATTTTTTTACACTCGGTTTTACATCATACACTTCTATCTTCAAGATTATCCTCCCTAACAAAGAATAAAAACCTAATTTTAGCCACGAATTTGCACGAATATTTACGAATTAAAAAAAGATTTTTAAAGAATTAGTGTTAATTCGTGTTCATTAGTGGCTAAGGTTTCTATAATTTACATTAAAAAAGAGGCTTCAGCCTCTTCTTCATAATAATTTTTATAGTCTACATATTTTTCATTTTAGCATATCATAATACAAAATAAAATCATGATTTAACGATTGCTCTCTTTAAATGCCTTTTCAATCTCCCTCATGGCGGTCTTCTTTTTTATATCTTCCCTCTTGTCATGGAGTTTTTTCCCTTTTGCGAGTGCCAGATCTACCTTTGCAATACCATTTTTAAAGTAGAGTTTAAGAGGTATTAGCGTTAATCCCTTCTCTACTGTCTTTCCGATTAATTTATTTATTTCATTTTTGTGGAGTAGGAGCTTGCGGATTCTTAAGGGGTTGTGATTATATATATTCCCATGTATGTAGGGGCTTATGTGGCAATTGTGGAGAAATACTTCTTCCTTCTCTACCGCTGCAAAACTGTCTTTTAAGTTTGCCTTCCCCTCTCTCAGGGATTTTACCTCAGTTCCTCTAAGGACAATCCCTGCTTCAAAGGTTTCTATAATAAAATAGTCATGCCTTGCCTTTCGGTTTTCTGTAATGATTTTTATTGACATCAAAATTAAGAATAGCCACAGACTTTCACGGACTTTTTAAACCGTTTAAGCCGTTTAAACTGTTTGAACCATTATTAATTAGTCCGTGTAAATACGTGGCTAATTATTTCTTTGTTTTCAAAAACTCCAGATACTCCTGTGCTTCTTTGAAGTCGGGTTTTAGCTCCAGTGCCTTCTTTACCTTTTCGTATGCAGTTTTATAGTCCCCTTTTTCCTTATATGCCCTCCCAAGGTTGTAGTAGAGGTACTCATCCTTCGGGTCAATTGAGATTGCCTTTTCATAATTTCCTATTGCCTCGTCATACATTCTTTGTTTTCTAAGGTCTATGCCAAATTCATTGAATATATGTTTATTCTCATCTTCAAAGAGTGCATCTATCTTGCTTATCTTTTTAAATATTTCCTTTGCCTCCTCTATCCTCCCGGTTTCAATATAGACCTTGCCCATTCCATAATTTGCCCTGACACTCTCCTCATTCAGTTTTAATGCCTTGCCATATTCAAATTCTGCACTGTTATATTCCTTATTTTTTAGATGTTCATCAGCTACTTTGACAATCTCATTATGTTTCGCCTTCTTTTTATCTTCAGGTGTCTTTTGTACCAATTGGCAGTCATGCTCTGAGCATGAACGAAATCTCTTTGCAAACTCCTCCTTAGAAATAACCTCAAGCTCTATGCCTGTGGATGTAGTCCCTTTTAATAACTCAAGACGAATACTACCGTCAGGGAACTCCCTCACAAAATAGTGGAGGTCATCTGTTTTCTCCTGAACTGTTGCACCAACCCCCGCAGTCATTAACTTCCTTTCAAAATATATTCCCTGAATTTTTATAGATTCCATTTAAACAACCTCCTGAATTATACCGAATCTGCCTAATATTTAGAGCAGATGTTTATACATTCCAAGAAAAAGGGGACAACCGTCCCCTTTTTCTTGATAATGGTTTGAGCTTTCTCTCATCTATAGACTAACCTCTTCCAATGGTCTCGGCACATGGGTATCTACCAAAAATCTCTCATGGACGGACTGTGCAAAATCTATTGATGTTTTTTCTTCGCCATGGACGACAAATATTTTCTTTGGTTTTACATTGAAATGTGTAAGCCAGTCCATCAGCCCATTTTTATCTGCATGTGCAGATAGTCCGCCGATAGTATATACCCTTGCCCTGACTGCTACCACTTCACTAAATAACTTTACCGTCTTTGCACCATCCACAATCTGTCTTCCCATCGTCCCCTGTGCCTGAAACCCTACAAAGACTATGCTGCACTCCTCACGCCACAGGTTATGTTTAAGGTGGTGCCTGACTCTGCCTGCCTCGCACATACCGCTTGATGCAATTATTATTGCACCGCTTCTTATCCTGTTTATTGACATTGACTCCTCAGGTGTCTCTGAAAATTTAAGTATCGGAGTCCCTTTTGGAAACTGTCCCTTCGTAATAAGTTCCAAAGTCTCCTTGTCAAAACATTCGGGATGTTTTAAAAAGACCCTTGTCGCATTTGTGGCAAGAGGACTGTCAATAAAGACATTCAGGTTGTTGAGTTTTCCCTCCCTTGAAAGCTGATTTAAAATGTAGAGAATATCCTGTGTCCTTCCAACTGCAAATGAAGGGATAATGACATTTCCACCTTTTTTGAGAGTCTCCCCTATTGCACCTGCAAATTCCTCAATTGTTTCCCTCATCCCTTTATGCTGGCGATTGCCATAAGTAGATTCAATAAGGATATAGTCTGCATCATTTATATAGGACGGGTCTTTCACAATTGGGGCGCCCCTATTCCCCAAATCGCCTGAAAATACAATCTTAACTTTTCTCCCCTTTTCCATTACCCATAACTCCAGTATTGCAGAGCCGAGTATATGTCCTGCATCTTTGAACCTAACCTCTATATTCGTGGCAACTTTTAGGATAACATCGTAGTCTATCCCTTCAATATGGCTTAAAGATTCTGCTGCATCTGCAATATTATAAAGAGGGGGAACTGCCTTTCTCCCCTTCCTCATCCTTTTTCTCGTTTCCCACTCCGCATCCCTTTCATGGATATGGGCTGAGTCAAGAAGCAATATTCCGCACAGGTC
>JACRGN010000113.1 GCA_016234205.1 Nitrospinota bacterium
AAGATTAATTGATGTTGATTCTGAAATTTATAATGCAATAAAAAAAGAAACAGAGAGGGAGATGTATACCCTTGAGCTAATAGCCTCTGAAAATTTTGTCAGCGAGGCAGTCCTTGAGGCACAGGGGTGTGTAATGACAAATAAGTATGCCGAGGGGTATCCCGGCAGGAGATACTACGGCGGATGCCAGAATGTGGATATTGCCGAATCACTCGCCATAGAGAGGGCGAAGAAGCTATTTAATGCCGAATATGTAAATGTCCAGCCCCATTCAGGGACACAGGCAAATATGGCAGTCTATTTTTCCGTGCTTAAGCCCGGAGATACCATGATGGGAATGAACCTTTCTCACGGCGGACATCTCTCTCACGGACATCCAATAAATTTTACAGGGCAGATGTATAAGATTGTTCCGTATGGTGTCCACAAAGAGACAGAGACAATTGACTACGATGAAGTCTTAAAACTTGCAAAAGAGCATAGACCCAAGTTAATTGTTGTAGGTGCAAGTGCATATCCGAGGTTTATTGACTATAAGAGATTCAGAGAGATTGCAGATGAGGTTGGGGCTGTGATAATGGCAGATATTGCCCATCCAGCAGGACTTGTTGCAACAGGACTCCATCCGACTCCTATCCCCTATGCAGAATTTGTAACAACCACAACACATAAGACACTCCGTGGTCCAAGGGGAGGGATGGTTATGTGTCAGGAGAAGTTTGCAAAGATATTAGATAAAAATCTTTTTCCCGGTATTCAGGGGGGA
The DNA here is from genome assembly GCA_016234205.1 of Nitrospinota bacterium. Classification (GTDB taxonomy): domain Bacteria; phylum Nitrospinota; class Nitrospinia; order UBA9942; family UBA9942; genus UBA9942. Next base: position 767 of record JACRGN010000113.1, read on the forward strand.
CCACTCATGCATGTAATCGCTGCAAAGGCAGTAGCATTAAAAGAGGCACTGACACCTCAATTTAAGGAATATCAGAATCAAATTCAAAAAAATGCAAATGGAATGGCAAAAAGGCTTCAGGAGAAGGGATTCAGGCTTATAAGCGGAGGGACAGACAATCACCTCATGTTATTAGACTTGAGAAGTTCGGAGATAACCGGCAAAGATGCGGAGGAGGCTCTGGATAAGTCAGGAATTACTGTAAATAAAAATACAGTCCCATTTGACTCAAGGAGTCCGTTTATAACAAGCGGCATTCGTATCGGGACACCAGCAGTAACAACGAGGGGTATGAAGGAAAAAGAGATGGTAATAATTGCCGACCTTATAGCTGATACTATCAATAATATTAAAGATGAAAGCCACCATGATAAGACACGAAAGAAAGTAAAAGAGTTGTGCGAACAGTTCCCAATTTATAAAGAAAGACTAACATCAGTTTAAAAGTCTAAGAGTCTAAAAGTCAAAGTGAAGAAGCGAATAAATAGTTTTAAGGATCTGATAGTATGGCAGAAGAGTATTTTGCTTTTTAAAGAGGCATGTGATGATGTAGAGAAATTTCCAAACAAAAGGGCTGCATGGATTATAGAGGAGCAACTTTTAGACGCATTGGGGTCTATCAGTGCTAATATAGCAGAGGGATTTGGGAGAAAAGGAAAGGGAGAGTTTGCTTATCATTTGGGTGTAGCAAAAGGTTCTGCGGCTGAAAGCCATGATTGGTATGAAAAAATTAGATTACTTGGTTTTTTAGATGAGGAAACGATTAATAAACGAATCATGGTTCTGGAGGAGATTCAAAAGATGCTCAATACATTAATAAGCAAGGTATTAAACTCTTAGCCTCTTAGTCTCTTAGACTTTTAGACTAAATTATTTATGAAATGTCCATCCTGTGGAGATTTGGAAAATAAGGTAGTAGATTCCCGCCTGAGCAAAGAAGGCGACATGATAAGGAGGCGTAGGGAGTGTCTTGGCTGCACTAATAGATTTACAACCTACGAGCGGATTGAAGAGATACTGCCGATGGTCATAAAAAAGGATGGCAGAAGAGAGCCGTTTGACAGACAGAAAATCTTTTTTGGAATTCAAAAGGCATGTGAGAAGCGTCCTATTAGCATAGAAAATCAGGAAGATTTGGTTGATAGAGTCGTAAAGGCTGTTCAGGATGGAGGGGAGAAGGAGATTTCAAGTCAGATAATAGGTGAAAATGTAATGAAGGAATTGCACGGCATGGATGAGGTTGCTTATGTCCGCTTTGCCTCTGTCTACCGCTCCTTTAAGGACATCAATGAGTTTATGAGTGAACTTAAGGATATGCTGAAGGATAAAAAAGGATAACAATAAGAACAGCATCTTTGGAGGTGTAACATGAGTGAGATATGCTTAAAGTTGCAAGTAGATGCGATTGAAGAAGGAGGCTATATAGCGACAAGTCCCGATCTGCCAGGGCTTGTTGCACAGGGAAGGACATTGGCAGAGACAATAGAGATAGCCCATGATGTTGCAAGGAAGCTAATAGAGTCATATGAAGAACATGGCGACCCTCTCCCATCGGTGGCGACTGACACGCTGGGACTAACATTCAATTTTGCATATTAGTTCCTGAGAAAGTATAGTAAAATTAATCAGATAACGTCAAGCTATTTTTGTATTTTTTTTGTATTGATTACGAATTCAAAATTATGCTACCGTTCAGATAATAACTGGTTCTCCCTCGCTCCGCTCGGGAGAATGCGGGGCTGAGCCATG
>JACRGN010000118.1 GCA_016234205.1 Nitrospinota bacterium
ATACTTACAGGACAGGTTCCAACAGCCATGATTGGAAATGATGCCTTTCAGGAGGCTGATATTGTAGGCATAACAAGGCCATGCACAAAACATAATTACCTTGTTAGGGATATAAATGACCTTTCAACTATAATCAAAGAGGCATTTTATATAGCCTCAACAGGGAAGCCGGGACCGGTGTTGATTGACCTCCCGAAAGATGTGATGGCTGCAAGCACAATATTTAAATATCCTGAAAAGGTTCACATACGGGGCTATCAGCCGACCTATGAAGGGCACATCGGGCAGGTAAAGAAGGCATCTGATGCTTTGATGGCTGCAAAGAGACCTATCTTATTTATTGGCGGCGGGATTATATTATCCAGTGCCTACAAGGAATTGCTTGAGTTGAGCGAGTTTACCCATACGCCGGTAACCACTACACTCATGGGGCTCGGAGGGTTTCCGTCTGAACATCCGCTATCACTCGGCATGTGCGGTATGCATGGGACATTCAGCTCAAATATGGCACTGACAAATACCGATTTGATAATTGGAATTGGTGCCAGATTTGATGACAGGGTTACAGGGAAGGTGGATGAATTTGCCACAGGTGCCAAGATAGTTCACATTGATATAGACCCAACATCCATAAGCAAGAATATCCCTGCCCACATCCCGATAGTCGGCGATGCAAAGGATATTTTGAAAAAACTTATAGGGCTCTTGAAGAAGGAAAAGAAGAATTGGAAGAAAGATAATCAGGAGTGGCTTAATCAGGTGGAGGAGTGGAAGAATACCCATCCTCTTTCTTATAAACAGGGGAAAAACATAATTAAGCCGCAATATGTTATAGAGCAGATTCATGAAGTAACGAAGGGTGAGGCTATAATTACAACAGAGGTCGGGCAGAACCAGATGTGGACAGCCCAATATTATAAATTTAAAAAACCGAGGACATTCCTTACATCAGGGGGGCTCGGGACTATGGGCTATGGTTTTCCTGCAGCCATTGGTGCACAGGTTGCCTTCCCTGATAAAATAGTATTTGATATTGCAGGTGACGGCAGTATCCAGATGAATATTCAGGAGCTTGCCACTGCTGTCCAGTATCGTCTTCCTGTAAAGGTGGCGATACTAAATAACAGCTTTCTGGGAATGGTGAGACAGTGGCAGGAGCTTTTTTATAATAAAAGATATTCATATTCCTGTATGGAGTGCCAGCCTGACTTTGTGAAACTTGCAGAGGCTTATGGTGCGGTGGGTTTGAGGGTAGAAAATCCAGACGATGTGAAAAAGGCATTGAAAGAGGCGATAGAGATTCCGAAACCGGTTCTTATTGACTTTATTGTTGACAGGGAGGAGAATGTATATCCTATGGTTCCAGCAGGTAAGCCTATAAGCGAGATGCTGCTGGTATGAAAATTAAGCAATGAGCAATGGGTGCAAAGCAATGAGTAAAAAAACTCGTTGCTCATTGCTCATAGCTCATTGCTGTAAAAAACTATGAGGCATACAATTTCAGTTTTAGTTGAAAATAAGTTTGGTGTCCTGTCAAGGATTGCAGGGCTTTTCAGCGGGAGGGGTTTCAATATAGAAAGTCTCTCTGTAGCAGAGTCCCTTGACCCAAATGTCTCCCGAATGACAATTGTAACAAGGGGGGATGACAGGGTAATTGAGCAGGTTACAAAACAGTTGAATAAACTTGTTGATGTCATAAAGGTTATTGACCATACTGAGGAAAAGTTTGTTGGCAGAGAACTGGCACTAATAAAGATAAACGCAGAGCCTCAATTGAGAGAAGAGATATTGAGGATTGCCGAGATTTTCAGAGGTAAGGTGGTTGATGTAAGCTCAAAGACATATACAGTTGAGGTAACAGGTGACGAAGAAAAAGTAGAAGCCTTTATAGAAATGCTCAAACCCCTCGGCATCAAAGAAATTGCCAGAACAGGCAAAATTGCCATGTCCCGCGGCTAAAAGTCCCTGATGACATAAATTAGATATTCCCTCTCCCCTTGTGGGAGAGGGGTAGAGCCTGCCCCCGAAGTATTTATCGGAGGGGGGGTGAGGGGTAGAAAAAAGAGAGATAATTTACAATGAGATGGAAAGAGATAATAAAACGATTTAAGGACGAGTGGGTGTTAATTGATGTAAAAAAGGTAGATAAGGATTTTACTATCAAAGAAGGAGATGTGATTGCTCACTCAAGGAGTAAAGAGGAGATATATAACAAGCTTCTTAAAATCAAGCCCAAAAACTTCTCAATAGAATATACAGGGAAAATACCAGAAGACCTTGCTGTAGTCCTTTTCTATGAAGGCATACAAACTTGAATGTCATGGAAATCTATTCATGCTTAAAGCCTTCATTGAAGGAATCACAGGAAGGGCATATCCGAAACTGCTTTTAGATACAGGCTCTGCATATACCATAATTTCCCAGGAAATGCTTGAAGGGGTTGGATGTAGTCCTGCCATTTCCAGAAAAAGGCAAAGAATTATTACCGGAAGCGGTTCTGAAATTGCTCCCGTAGTTTCTCTGAATAAATTTCATTGTCTTGGGGAATCTATCGAGAATTTTGAGGTTTTAGCACATACATTGCCATTCGGAGCTTATGTAGACGGTCTTTTAGGCATGGATTTTATGAAAAAATTCAAAATAGAGATAAAGATTCACTCAAATGAAATACTTATCAGATAAATGGGACGAAGATCATAGTTGCAGATGGATAGTCTGAACCTAACTAAAAGAAGAGAAATGAAAAGACGAGAATTCTTAGCAGAAATGGGATTTCTGGCATTTTAGTTAGAGGTTGAATAACGAAATACTTCGTCTATCCTGCCAAAACAGGACAAAAAGCAAAATAGTTCGTCTATGAATGAGTTAAACGCTCATTGCTGGCTAAGAAAAAGTAGATGAGCATTAATAGAACCGTTGCCCCTTTTAAGTCGTTATGAAACAAAACAGGATTGAATTTACGGATAGGCAGAAAGCTGATATTTTCAAAAGAGACAGGGGGATTTGTTGTTTCTCTGGGAAAAGTTTATGGATACTTGATTATGGAGCGTGTCCGACTTTTGATATTGACTGGGTTGATCATATCAAGCCAGCCAATAAAGGCGGAACCGCATGTCTCGAAAATGGGATTTGTTCGAGCTATTTTTATAATTATAAGAAAAGGGACAATTCAGCTGACAAGCAGTATTTGTTTGAAGAGGGTAAGCCGACTCCTCATTTTTATTATTTCTATGAAGCTATACCAAAAGACATTGCAAGAAATCTGCATCGTTTCAAGAATCTTCATTATTCTGATTGGCATTTCAATAGGTCGCTTTTCAGGTTAATGCTCGCAACTATTTTTATGTTTGATCCTTACTCAATATCAGGGAATATCAGAAGCAGAGATGATAATTATTACGCAAAATCTTCATTCAAAATTCTGGAAGAGTGGAAGAAAATTATTACATCTGAAGAAGTGCCATCTTTCGAAAGCCGAAGTCTTTTGCCATCAAATATTTCTGACGATCAAAAATTAATGCTGGACATTGTTTATGCACGATCGTCGGGAGACGTTAGAAAGACTGCAAAGAAGCTTTTGCCTTACTATCGTGATAATTTTAAGGCTATTGAGTTGTTCATAAAGTCACAAACGGAGAAAGAGGCAAATAAAGTGCTTATGAAAATTGGCAATTTTAAGTTTGTCACGCCTCGGGTGATAACTTTCATCATATCAAATATTGAAAGGCTTTTTAAGATACGGTAAAAAGGGCAACCCTTCAATTTAAAGAAGCCAGCAGCGGCGTTTAACAACAAAGTTTGCGACGCTCCAATATCCATATCGTGTGTTGGGGTCGCTCCATGTACCTGTTCTTTTATCGCAATTAAGATAGACCTTAGCAGACACACGGCGCAAACCCACAACTTTACCCAAAATGCCGCTTTGCTTGAATGCCTTATAAGGAAATCGGGATTTTGTTGTTTGTGTTATAATTAATCACGATAGGAGGTTAAAAATGCAAAAAAGGGTTGTTTTAAAAAAAATTGAAGAAGAGATAGGAAGGCTTACAAGCCAAGAACAGTTAAAATTAATAGAGAGAATTATTCATCAGTTGAAAAAGGAGCAGGGTATCACTAAAAAGGAGCTTGACTGGAGTAAACTTTATGGATTAGGAAAGGGGTTATGGAAAGGGGAAGATGCACAGGAGTATATTAATCGAGCGAGAGAAGACCGATTATGAGTCTTTCAAGGGCATGACAAAAGAGCAAATAAAGAAAGAGCTAAAAAGTCGGTTTAAAAGTATGGACTTTGTCAGAGGGATTGTTATATGAAAATATTACGGGGGATTTTGGGCGGTGTATGTTTTGGGATTATTGGAGAGATTTTTGGCTGGATTATTTATGGGGTAATATTCATGAAGTGGACGGCAGAGGCTCATCAGGTCTGGAGACCGATGGATAGCCTGCATATGCGGATAGGCATGCCGTTGGCAGATATTTTTAGCGGGTTGATGGTTGCGTTGGCATACGCTGTTTTATATAAAGGTATCCCCGGTACAGGGATTCAAAAGGGTTTGATATTTGGATTAATACTCTGGCTTATTGCCAGATTTGCAGGAGAAATATTCTTTTATGTTATGAGTCCGATACCTTTTATGCTTGTGATTGCAGGCTGGCTGCATGGTCTTATTCAAGGAGCTTTGGGTGGAATTGCTATTGCTGCAATTTATGGGAAAAGCTTAGAAGAGAATACCTGATAAATAATCCTATACCCTCTTCCACATTTATAATATATTATCCCCCTGCTTTTTCTATTCTTTTATCCATGTCTCTGTGGTAAAATGAATAAAGTTTATTTTATCTGAGATAACTTCAAGAACAAGGCATGAACACGAATAACACAAATGGACGAATTCCACGAATAACTGATAAAGGCTAAAGATGAAAATAATTTAGTTTTATTTTTTATTTTATATTCGTGCCATTCGTATATTCGTGGAATTTCTGTTCCAGAGGTTTGATAATTTTCTTATTGAAAGGAGAAATTTAATGGCAAAGGTTTATTATGAGAAGGATGCGGATTTGAAGTATTTAAAGGGGAAGACAATTGCGGTTATTGGTTACGGGAGTCAAGGGCATGCACATGCTCTAAATTTAAAGGAAAGTGGTCAAAATATAATTGTGGGTTTAAGAAAAGGGAGTGATTACTGGAATAAGGCTAAAAGTGCAGGGCTTAAAGTTGAAACGGCATCTGATGCTGCAAAAAAGGCGGATATTATAATGATGCTGATTCCCGATACGAAACAGAGAGAGGTCTTTGAAAATGATATAAGACCTAATTTGAAAAAAGGTAATGCAATTGCTTTTGCACACGGCTTTAATATACATTTCGGTCAGATTGTCCCGCCAAAAGATATAGATGTATTCATGGTGGCACCGAAGGGTCCGGGGCATCTTGTCCGCAGGGTTTATACAGAAGGGAAAGGCGTCCCATGTCTCATAGCG
>JACRGN010000112.1 GCA_016234205.1 Nitrospinota bacterium
ACAAAGCCTTATGATGATGCCTATCTCCTTACAAAGATTAAGTCTCTTATTTCAAGCCAGAATGATGAAAATAAAAACTGGGATATAAATGGGATAGATGTCAACTTTGCAGGTGACCGCTATGTTGTAAAATCCAACAGAAGGCAGATATTGACCTTCCTCCTCTCAACTTATGAGAATGCAGTCCAGCAAAACCATGACCTGATAATAATGCAGAGGGAGCTGCAGATAATCAATGAACAGCTTGAGGAAAGGGTAAGGGAGAGGACAGAGGAATTGCAGTCATCTGAGGAAAATTTCAGGGCAATTTCTGAGAATGCAATGGAGGGGATAGTGATAATTGGAAGTAAGGGAGAACATCTTTATGCCAATGAAATGGCTGCAAAGATTACAGGATATAGTGGTGATGAACTTTTAAAGCTCAATATGAAAGATGTGTTGCCTCCGGATAATCTATTAGTAATGAAGGAAAGGCTCAAGGAAAGACTTGAGGGTTTGCCACGGCAATCTTACCCTGAAATTACAATAATTGCAAAAGATGGCAGGAGAATCCTTATAGAGACGACATCTTCTAAAACCCTCTGGCATGGTGAAGCTGCTCTCATAGTTATATTCAGGGATATTTCGGACCGTAAAAGAAAGGAAGATGAGCTTATAAAACTTGCAAAACTGGAGTCTCTGGGTATCCTTGCAGGAGGGATTGCACATGATTTTAACAACCTCCTTACAGGCGTAATCGGCAACCTATCTCTTGCAAAGATGTATTGTAAACCTGATGATAAGATTTGCCAGATACTTTCAGAGGCTGAGAAGGCATCCACAAATGCAAAGGGGCTGACCTATCAGCTTCTGACATTTGCCAAGGGGGGCGCCCCTGTCAAGAAGACAATCTCTATTGTAAAATTAATCAAGGATGCAACGGCGTTTGCATGCAGAGGTTCAAATACAAAGTGTAATTTTGATGTGCCTGAGGATATATGGGCTGTTGATATTGATGAAGGGCAGATTAATCAGGTAATTTATAATATGGTTATAAATGCGGAACAGTCAATGCCAGAAGGCGGCTCTATTACAGTATGCATAGAAAATGCCTCTGTTAAAGGTGAAAATAAACATCTTATAAAAGAAGGGGAATATGTGAAGGTAACAATTTCAGATACAGGTGCTGGAATAACTGAAGAAAATCTCAGTAAGATATTTGACCCATATTTTACAACAAAAAAAGAGGGGAGTGGTCTCGGGCTTTCAACCTGCTATTCTATTATTAAAAATCACGGAGGGTATATTACAGTTGATTCAAAGGCAGGTGCAGGGACGACATTTTATATCTACATCCCAAGATCAGAGAAGGAAATTTCTTTAGAGGAAATAGAAGCTGAGGGAAAACTTATTTATGGTAAGGGGAAGATTCTTATAATGGATGATGAGGAGATTCTAAGAAATGCCGCAGGTCTTATATTAAATGAACTTGGATATAGTGTGGATTTTGCAAAGGATGGCAAGGAGGCAATTGAAATTTATAAAAAGGCAAAGAATTCAGGAGAGCCATTCAATGCAGTCTTGATGGACCTTACAATACCGGCTGGTATGGGCGGAAAAGATGCTATTAAGAGGTTGGTTGAGATTGACCCTGATGTAAGGGCAATTGTATGCAGCGGCTACTCAAATGACCCTATGATGTCAGAATATGGAAATTATGGCTTTAAGGAGGCTATCGTAAAACCCTACGATATAAAGCAACTCAGCAGGACAGTGTATAAGGTGGTAGAGGGTAAATAGAATATTACGGCTCGTTCGGGGAACGAGCCCTACAATTCTTGTAGGGTGCGTTTCCTAAACGCACATATGTTTCCTAAAACTCCTGTATAAACCTTGATGCATAGCTCCTGATTTCTTTGCCATTCAGGACATGGAATTTTCTTACCCTGTCTATAGTATGAAGCGAAAACCTCTTTAAGGGGATATAAACGAGGTTCTTTTTATATCTCCTTGCAAGACGCTTCCATTTCAATGTGGGATGTTTGGGGGCAACCAGAGCCACATGCCTCTCCCTTGAGTAGAAGAGTGCGGCTGAGATAAGCCTCTCATCAAGCGTCTCTGCATTCTCAAACCTTATATCCTGCCATATATCAGGTATATGCCTTGGAGGGAATAACATAAAGCACCCCCCATAAGTTGAACGGGCAATACCGGGTCCAATCATATCTTCAATATATGGTGTTGCATAAAAGCAGAGTGTTGATTCCTCCCCATGCTCTGCATACCATGTCTGACTCCAGTTATATTTCATCGGGTCAGGGTTTTCCTCAAAGATAAAAACTACAGCATCAACACTTCCTCTGGAGGGGGGAATTTCCTTTACATATATATTGCCTGTATACCAGTGTCTCAATGTATCCCTGATATCAATCCCGTCCTTAATAGAGGTTGTAAATTTCTCTGTCCTTGCAAGGTCTTCACCGAGGAGCGCCTTTGTCTGCTCCCTTATATGACTGTTAAAGCTCTCAATCTTCTTATCTTCGGGGGGCCATGAACACTGCCCATAAGGGTCCCACATAAACTTCCATATTTTCTGCTTTTTTATTTCAGGCTTTGGTTTTAATGAGAGATGCCTCCATATAATCTCTGAGCCTGAAAGCCTGTTCTTCATTTTAACTACACCCCTGTCAGGAAATTCAGCCCTGTCAATTCCCATGACTACATTGTTAATATCTTCTTCCTTGGATTGATACGGATATAACTTTGCAGTCTCCAATAAGGCGACGGCAAAACTGTCCCCGCCAATCTGTTTTGCTGCGGTAGAGAGTGTCCATAGGTCGGGTGTCATTCTGCTCTCAAGCAGGGAGAGATTTCTTACATATTTCATAAAGACCTGCAGGACATTTGGTGTCAGATAGTGCTGGTTGAGCTCATATTGTTTTATAAACCTTTTTCTGGACTCAATTAATAATTCCTTGATTCCGTCTATAGATATGTTGCTGTCCGATAGAAGCCCCTCCCTCTTTTTTTCGTATAGATATGTGATATAGGGGAGTTCGCCGAGGATAAAAAAGAGGGTTTTTTCTTCTGTATTATGAAGCTGAGGTGATTGATAAATATTTTCCGATTCAGGGTAGGGGAGCCTCCTGTTATATGAATCCCTCACGAATGGCCAATCAAGTATTGAACAGATGAAGAGGATATTGTTATATTGAAGCTCCAGTTTATGTAATTGGTATGCCATCCAGCGAACCCTTTTTTCCTGCTGGCTCTCCTTTTGCGGTATGGGAACGGCTGGCAGTAATGCCAGGGCAAATTTCTCAAGGGGGACATTCTTTAATGCGTATGGGTCGGGAAAATAGCCCCTCTGAGTTTCAAAACTTGATACCTCCCTGTCAATGTATGCCCTGTTTATTCCTTCTTCAATGGCAACTCTCAGGGCTGCAATAATCCCCTGACACGGGTCTATAGGGACAAAACTGAATACATCCATTTCTCCATCTGCATCTTCTTCAAGTGCAGCAATGGTTATTGATGGAAGAAGTCTTATGCCTGACTCTACTGAATTTTTAAAAGAGGGCGGGATGGATACTGCGAGACAGTCAAAATTTGAACTTAAAATCTTTTGTCTTGCAACCCTTGCAAAATCCCCGCTTCCATGAATTATGGGGAGGATTTCTATCTTTTTACTGAGGGAGAAAAACATAAAAAAATTGCCACTAAGACACTAAGTCACAAAGAAATTCTTTTTACTCAAAAAAATAAACCTTTGTGTCTTTGTGCCTGGCTAAAAATACTTTCTAATGAATCTATTGAAATGTAAAAAAACCTACAAATGGGATTGTCTCTTTTATTTTTCTCTCTAATGAATTGCTTTCAATTCCTTCAATCTCCATCTTTTCATAATGTCCATTCCAGCATCCTACAGATGATACTATGTTTCCATAGCAGTCAATAGTTTTGTTTGACATGACCCGACTTCCGCATTTTGTGCATGAATTATGAGATTTCATAAAGAAAATCACTTTTATCCACAGATTACGCAGATTATCGCAGATTAAAACAAAATATTTTTTAAAAAATCCGTGTAATCTGCGTAATCTGCGGATTAATTAGTTTTTTTTGTTCTTTTTTTAAAGATTGAAAACACTTTACTCTTAACCAGATTGTATCCTTCCTTCCCCATAAAAATGATAGCAACCCCCGTAAGACCCCAGCTAACGATATAAGCACCGAAGGCAATACTGCCTAACAGCTTTATATCATAGGGGAGAAAGAATATTAATGGGATACAAAAATACAGCGTAAAACTTATGATTAAAAATATCAGACCTGCTATAAATTTTGTATTTTTCTCTTTAATAACTACTCCACAGTTTCCGGTTTCCATTCCATTTTAAAATCTTTTTCTATTATTTTTCTTATAACCTCGTCCTGGTCTTCATCTCCCACCTGCTCATCCTTTAATCCCTTTATTAATGAAGAATGTATGTTGACCCTGTTATTTAAAAGTTTAATTGCCCTGTTAAGTTTGGAAATGATAAAGAGTACTATAAGAGCCGATAACACCATTGCACCAAATATCAGTTTTATCTCCATCATTCCTCCTTGAGTTCTTTAAAATACTCCTCAATGCCTATCAGCCTCTTTTTAATTAAAAGCCTTATCAGGGCTGATAGCTCTTTATTTTGTATAGCCAGAGCCTTTTCCTGGTCTTCTGGTTTATTCAATGGTTCATTTTTTGAGGCAATCCTTTTGACAATCTCAGCCTGCTTTTTTAATACCTCATTTAGTGATTCAGTTGTAAGATGACCCAGTTGAACCAGAATGTCGCCTAATTTTGAACCTGGTGTTGCTCTTTGTTTTATTAATGCCTCGCTCAACTGGTAATTATTTATATATCCATCTTCAACGAGCATTTTACCCAGAGGCTTTTGTATCATATAAAAAAACTATATCAGAAATGCCATAGTTTGTAAATCCTAAGTTTGAAGTAGAATAGGGAGGGAAAAACTTAACCTTTTATGGGATTTTTCTTGTATTATAGGAAAGTATAAAATTCTGGAACACGAATTTCACGAATATACGAATGGCACGAATATATTAGAAGCAAGAAATCAGAAGCAAGAAGCAAAAAATCTTATATCTTGTATCTTGCTTTTTGCATCTTACCTCTTGCTTAATTCGTGTAATTTGTCCCATTCGTGTTATTCGTATTCAAGTCTTTGTTCTTTCCTTTGCGACCTCTGCATCTTTGCGGTTAATCAGGTTTTTGTTTATTTGATATATCCGTACTGCCCTGTTATGTTCTTCTATTGTTGATGAGAAGTGATGACTTCCGTCATTCTTTGATACAAAGTATATATATTTGGATACAGAAGGGTAAATTGCAGCATGGATGGAGGATTTTCCGGGGTTTGCAATGGGGCCAGGCGGTAAACCGGCATATCTGTAAGTATTATATGGCGAGTCTATTGATAAATCCTCTTTTCTGATATTCCCGTCATAGATGATTTTCTTTTCCTTAAGACCTTTGAGGAGAAGCGCATAGATAACTGTCGGGTCGCATTGAAGCCTCATCCTCTTTTTAAACCTGTTATGAAAGACTGCTGATATTATTGGTTTCTCTACTTCATTGCCTGTCTCCTTTTCAATAAGTGATGCGAGTGTGATGAGCTGATGTATGGTTAAGCCTGTTTTTTGATATTCACCCCGTAAGACCTTCGGTCTCTTACTGGGTTCATCTGTTATCTCATTCAGCACTCTCTTTCTGAATGTATCAACCATCTTTTTTATGATGGCACTTTCATCCATGCCTTTCTGTATGTAGTATGTATCGGGGAATACATAACCCTCTAAGTTATTTGCCTCAATCCCCAATGATTCTATAAAATCCCTGTTAAATGCTAAGAGGACAAATTTTTCCCTCTCTGCGAGTCCTTTTTTATTAAGGAGCGATGCAATCTCAAAGATATTGTAACCCTCCGGTATTGTTACAGGATATTGATATACCTTCCCCTCTAAAATCAGGTTGAGGATATGTAAAGGGGGCATATCAGGACTTAATTGATATTCGCCTGCCTTAAGATTCCCTTCTGCATATTTGTATTTTGCAAGCAAATTGAATGTCATTGTGTCTTTAATAATGCCATCCCTTTTTAACATTGAAGAGACAGTTTTTAAATCAGATCCCCTGGGTATATTTATTATTTTTGGATTTGCAATGCGGGACATAGGTGTAGTTACACTCTTTTTTATATACATGATGCTGACAATTGCTATAATCAGGGAGAATATGCAAATTGCAAGAATCAATAGGAGGGCGGCAGAGGACTTTAGTCCTGACTTTTGTTTGTTTTCACAGTTATTCATTGTTATTTTATTGTATAGGAATTTTTATAAGGAATCCATGAAGCCATAAAAAAATATTCCTGTATTCCTGGTTTTCTAATAATTAATGGGTTTAAAATCTGTGAAAATCTGTGGAATCTGTGGTTTCATTAGGTTTTTGTTCTGTTCTTTTTCTATCAAGATACCCCTGCAATATCAGTTGGGCTGCCATTTTATCTACTACTTCTCTCCTCTTACTTCTCCTTACATCCGCATTTATCAGAATCTTATTTACCTCAGAGGTTGTCAGCCTTTCATCCCAGAAAATGACAGGGACATTAATTTTAGTTTTAAGGACATTTGTGAAATCAATGACCTTTTGTGCCTGAACCCCTATAGTTCCGTCAAGCATCTTAGGGAGTCCGATAATTACAGTCTTTATTTCACTTGATTCTATTATATCTTTAATGCCTTTAATATCCTTCTCTAAATATTTTCTCTTAAATGTCTGAAGACCCTGAGCGGTAATCTCTAATTCATCACTTATGGCTATTCCTATTCTTACATCACCTATGTCAAGTCCAAGTATTCTGCCCATAAAAGAACAAAAATCTGATTAACCACGAAGCTCACGAAGAATTATAAAACTTAAACATAGAACACGAATTTCACGAATATACGAATGCCATAAATAAAAAAATTAAAATATTTGTGTAATTTGTTCCATTCGTGTCATTCGTGTTTAATTCTTTTATCTTTTTCTTCGTGTCCTTTGTGTCCTTCGTGGTCTATATTTTTCTGTATTTTAAAAAATCTTCTTTCTCTGTGAACTGTGGCAATTTTTATAATTTCCTATACATTTGAAATAATGATTGATAATAAAATAGAGGTTTTTGAAATAGTTTATGAATTGCCGAGCCGTTTATTTATAACCTTGAGAGCCCCGTATAGTGTCTCATTGACAGGGACAGTGATATTCATTTCATGCCCCAATCTGACAATAGCCCCGTTTATTGAATCAATCTCCATTGCCTTGCCATTTTCCCTATCCTGAAGCATGGAGGTCTTTATCTCTCCCGCTTTTAATGTCTTGGAGACAGTCTTTTCTACAATGTCATCCGATAGTCTTATTCCCTTTTTATTTGCGACCTCCACTGTTTCTTTCATTGTCATCTCTACGATTTTCCTTGATTCAGGAATGGAGAGGACATCGGAGACCAATGAGCCGGTCAATGCTGTTATTGCATTAAACCCTGTATTCCAGAGCATCTTTGCCCATATATCCTTTTGAATATTTTCTGATATTTTAATTGGAATTTTAGCCCTTTCAAATATTTTTAAAATCTTCTCACATCTCCCTTCAGTCCCCCTTAACAAAAGGGGATTAAGGGGGTTGTCCAGTTCGCCAATGGTAATCATGCCAGAAGCAGTATGAGATATTACACCCACCTCTAAAATTTGAGAGCCTATGAATGCCACACTTCCAATAACCTTTTCTATTCCGAAAATGCTTCCTATTATCTCCTCACTATCCACTCCATTCAGGAGTGACATTAATACAGTATCATTTTTAACTGTGCCTTTTATATTATTACAGGCATCAGGAAGGTCATAAGATTTTACTGCAATAATTATCAAATCATATTTTTCATTATCATCTGGTCTCTCTACCGCCTTTATTTTTATATTAAAATCACCGTTTATGCTTTTTATATAAAGCCCTTTTTCCTGAATTGCCTTAAGGTGTTCACCCCTTGCAAGAAATGTTACATTCTCACCAGCCTTTGCCAGCATCCCTCCAAAATAACCGCCAACCGCCCCAGCACCTACAATCAGTATTTTCATAGAAAAATATAAACCGCAGAGAGCACAGTTTATAAAACACATTAAAACCACAAGATTAGCACAAGATCTTCACAAGATTTCCTTTTTCATTATCTAGTGTAAATCTGTGAAATCTGTGGTTTCATGAGTTTTTTCTTATCCTTTAATTATTGTCTCTGTTATTGCCTTTCCAAAACTTTTTGCTGCCTCAGGGCCATTCGCTGTAATAACCTTGCCTGAAATTACAACATCTTTTCTTATAAACTTTGCACCGCCATTCTGAAGTTCTTTGAGGGATTCGGGTGTCTCATATACAGTTGCCTCTCTGTTTTTCAAGACCCCTGCTTTTGCCAGTACTGCACCTGATAAACATATAGCAGCAACTATCTTGCCTGATTTATCAGCATTCTGTACAACCTTGTGCAATTGGCTGTCATTCCAAAGGTGTTCAGGTGAGCCGTTACCTCCTACAACTATTACTGCATCATAGTCATCAGCCTTTGTATCTTTAATCAGAATATTTGGTGTTGCAGTTGCTCCTAACATTCCAGAACATTTACCCATCTGTTTGCATGCAATTGTTACCTTCGCCCCCTCTTTTTCAAATATTTCCTTTGGGTGATTCAGCTCTTCATCCCTGAAGTTTTTTGGTGCAATTACCATTAATATTTTTTTACCTGATAATCTTCCTGCCATAATAAATCCCCCCCCTGAAAGAAAATGCACGAACAATTTAGATAAGACCTTATGTCCCTGTAGCGACTGTCAAATTTTCACTTTTCCACGGATGGTAAAAAGTGAAAATTTCCACAGTTCAGATAGCCATGGACGGCTGTCTGAACGGCAAGCGGAAGGGATATAAGGTCTTTCACGCATTTTTTAGGTTTAAAATTTGTTCTCACTTCCCTTCATAATCATCTCCTCTGCATGTTTCCTGACAGTATCTGTAATTACCTTTCCACCAGCCATCCTTGCAATCTCTTCAACCCTCTCTTCACCTAATAGCTCCTTGACTACTGTTATAGTCCTGCCGCTGAAAGCCTTTTTTGTTATCTGAAAATGTGCGTCTGCACGGCTTGCAATCTGAGGGAGGTGAGTAATACAAAATACCTGTCTGTTTTTTGAAACCTTCTTCAATTTTTCTCCAACCACCTCCGCTACACCTCCGCCTATCCCTGCATCCACCTCGTCAAAAATCAGGACAGGAATAGAATCTTTATTTGTCAGTATATTTTTTATTGACAGCATGACCCTTGAAAGCTCTCCGCCGGAGGCGATTTTTGAAAGGGGCTTTAAATCCTCACCAATATTTGGAGAGAAGAAAAATTCTATTTTGCCTATCCCCTCAGGAAAAACTTTAACAGACTTTCCTTTATATTTTATAAAACTGCTGTCATCATCTTCATAGAAAAAGTTTACCTTGAATCTGACCTTTTCCATCTTTAGCTCTTTTAACTCTTTTTCTATCATGGATTCAAATCTATCAGAAGCCTTTTCCCTTTCCGATGCAAGTCCTGTTGCAATTATTTCTAAATCTTTTTTAAGCCTTTCCATCTCAGCGCTTAGTCCATCCATCCTCTCTTGATTCTTGGATAAGATTTCAAGTTCCTCATCAATCTTTTTTCTATAATTTAAAATATCCTCAATATTAGCACCATATTTTCTTTTTAAGGCTGTTATCTCTGCAAGCCTGTCATCTATTTCGGATAAGCGGTTTAGATTAAATTCAATTTTATCTGTGTAATCCCTTATCCTTGCCGCCAAATCCTCTATCTGAAAAAGAACCTCTCTTCCATCATTTAAAAATTTTTCTATTGATGAATCAATCTTGTTTAGCTCGCCGATGGCTGTAATAATAGTATTTAACTTTTCAGTTACAGAGCCTTCTGATGAATATAAAATATCATAAGACTCTGTTGCATATCTGTGCAGTCTTTCCGCATTCTGGATGAGATTTTTTTCCCTTTTTAGCTCTTCATCTTCACCTGTATTTAGTTCAGCTTTATCTATCTCTTCCTTCTGAAAATTAAGCAGGTCTATCTTCTGCACCCTTTCCCTTTCATTATTTATAAGCTCATTTATCTCCCTTTGAAGATTCTGGAGATTTGAATAGTTTTCCTTACATTTTTCTCGTAAGGGCATGGCATTGCCAAATAGGTCAAGGACTGTAGAGTGGTTTTCGGGGTAGAGGAGGGTCTGATGTTCATGCTGTCCATGCACATCCACTAACATATTGCCGATATCTTTTAAGCTGGAAAGATTGATTGCATTTCCATTTATATAGCTTCTGTTCTTTCCTGAACGGGAAATCTGTCTTCTTATTATTATTTCATCATCTCCTGTTTCAATCCCTGATTTGGCAAGTATCTCTCTTATCTTTTTTATCTGTGATATATCAAAAACCGCCTCAACTGCAGCAGAATCCTCTCCGCTCCTGATAGATTCATCAGATGCCCTTTCGCCGAGTATCAGTCCGAGGGATTCAATTATAATAGATTTTCCTGCACCTGTCTCTCCTGTCAATATGTTAAGCCCACTCTTAAAATCTATATTTAGTTCATCTATAATGGCATAGTTTTTTATACGCAGTTCCTTTAGCATAGCTTACCTATAAAGATTCCCCTCACCTTAATCCTCTCCCCAGAGGGGAGAGGGATGGGTGAGGGGGACTTATTGAAATTCCTATACTTTAAATTAATGATAAGTATACTGCAAAAACTTTCCTTAAACCACTTATAATTATTGTTTTGCATTGACTTTAAGATTTGGATTTGGTAAAAGACAGACACTATATAATAACAAGGAGTTCAAGAGCGATACGCCCCTACGGGGCTACGGTTTAGCTCTGCGGTTAGGTAACAAGATAGAAAATGCCAAGGAAGATTAGAGATATAATGAAAAATTTACAGAGGGCGGGATTTGTTGACAGAGGAGGCAAAGGAGACCACCGGAATTTTGTCCATCCAAATGTCACCAAACCAATCACTATTTCAGGAAAAGAAGGCGATGACGCAAAGCACTATCAAGAAAAGGCTGTGCGTCTTGCCATAGAGGAGGCTAAAAGATGAATGAGGAAGCCAGATATGTAAAAATTGTGGAGTGGTCAGAGCATGACAGGTGTTTCATAGGCAGTTGTCCAGAGCTTTTCTACGGAGGCTGCCATGGAAATAATGAGCGTGAAGTTTTCGACGAATTATGCCAGATTATAGAAGAAACAATAAAGCTTTATCGGCAGGATAGTAAGCCACTACCTTCTCCACTTTCTGGCAGAGAGTTTGTAAACGCTTTACAGAAAATTGCCTGACCAATCACTGCACCCGACCAAAAA
>JACRGN010000117.1 GCA_016234205.1 Nitrospinota bacterium
ATGACTTCCCTCTCCAAGATGTGCATCAGACTGCTTATCTTCAACCCATCCTGGCGGAGAGAACTCTACTCTGCCAATATAGGCAAGCCCTGACTTCTCAACTGTCTTGCTTGTCCATTTGGTTGTCTGACCCGGCTGCCAACCATCAGTGATAGATGCGTAGTATTTAAACATCCCCTCTACAAGTTTCCCGTGGAGCATTATGTGGGGGCCATAATAACCATGTCCGGTTAAATCACCGAAGAACTTCTTTGCATCCTCTGTACCATTGGGTCTCTCTATAAGAAGCTGGGTTGAGGATGAAGTCAGAGACACTCTTGAGTAAGGGAGTTTTTTCTTTCCAAAAAACAGGTTTAAGGTATCCGAAAATTTGTAGTCTCCAAACAGGTGATACCCATAGGCAGCAGCTGTGCCATCCTGTTTTGCAGTCTTGTCTGCCTCAATCTCTGCTCCAAACTTCAACTCCTTTGTCAGATTTCCTCCCATTTCAAACCTGACCCGTCTTAGATACATATCATTGATGGAAGTATAGCTCTTTCCATCATCAGCCTTAAGGCTTGTACTTGTCTCTCCGATATCAAACCTGGGCTGCATACGAATTCTGATATTAAATTTTGCATCATCGTCTATCTTAATCTCTATCCCCTTCGTTTCCTTCCCAAGGGGAAATTCAGTATCTGCAAAACTGTTCGCTGAAAAAGATACACCTATCAGCATAATCATCAGCAATATCTTAAACACTTTCATTTATTCCTCCTATGTAGGTTTAACTTTCAAGTAAGTTAAACTCTGTTTCTTTTTGCAGCATAAAACCTGCTTATAGATTATTTCTCTACATGCCTCTTTTCATACTCATTCTGGGCGAAACTTGATTCAAAGACAACTGTCTCCCCATTTGGACCAAAGCCTATGCCTGTAACAGGACTCTTTCCTGTCTTCCCTGAATTTTCAAATTCTTCCTTAGCCTTTGGAGAGATAAAAACATAAATCCTTTCGCCCTTTCCTATCTCAAAGTAAGCATTTGCTCTCACCTTTCCCGGCTTCAGTTTATCACCGTCCAGCTTGAAATACTCTACTGTCGGTTCTTTTGGTGTATTGCTGGATTGCATATATGCACACCCAGTAGATGCTATAACCAGTATTGCTAATAATAAAGCTAAAACCTTATTCACCATCCCACCTCCTTTCTCTTTTATTTTTTTCTGTGCTATTAAAATCTTTTAACCCCTCCTTTATATTTCCTTCCTCCAAACTGCCCGGTGTCTCATAATCACCTGAACAGTCTGAAGGAAGCTTTTGAGGAGATAAAAGTAATTACATCTTAAAACTTTCATATTACAGAATTATTAACCTTGTGTTACATTTATGTGAAGTTTTCAGATATGAATAGTCTAATTTTAAAGAAGTTCTATAAGCCTATCTTCAACACCCTTTTTATTTATCTGTTTTTGAATCCTTAGAATGAGCTCATCCATGTTAAATGGCTTAGTCATATAATCATCTGCACCGAGCCTTAATCCTATGATTTTCTCTTCAGACTCTGATAATGCTGTAAGCATAATAATTGGAAGTCTCTTGATTGTCTCGTTTGTATGGCTTCTGATACCGGAACAGACCGCCAACCCGTCAAGCTGTTCCATCATAAGGTCAAGCAGAATCAGATATGGCATCTCTTTTTCAATCAGTTCCAATGCCTCTCTTCCATTGGAAGCAAGCACGGGATTATACCCCTTTTCTGTCAGGTTGTACTTTAAGAGGTCAGCCATATCGGTTTCGTCTTCAACAATAAGAATCTTTTCTTGCATATTCACACCCTCCCTATTTCATCGTTTGTAGAGGAAATTTTTAAATTCCATATCCCCTAATTCTTCGGATAGCTCAATGACATCAAATCTATCCATCTGGCTATTCTTAGTATTGATGTCCCATTGGTCCTCAGAATTCAGGTGCTCCTGTTCAGGCTCTAATTCCAGTCTATGCTCCTTTTTATTCATTAATTTAATTCACCCCTTTCTGTAGGAGAATATCTAACTGCCACTACCCTTGTAATTACAAGTGTTATAATTAACAAAATCAGTGTAAAGATGTTTTCCATTTTCCCACCGAACAATATAGACATACTCTCGGTCAGAACAACTATTAAAATTGTATCAACAACAAAAGTAACCCTTACCCTCCCCTCTGTGAAATACACCATTGTAGTCTTGAATATCTCCACCATTGCCAGAAACATCAGGACATTTATCAAAATTTCTTTTAATGCAATCTCAACTTTCTTATTCATATAAAGGGGGAAATCCATGGCTATCTTTACAACACTTCCACTCATGGCAATCAGCAAGACAATAATCAAGACACTCAAAATGACCCTGACCATAGCCATAAAGAAGCCTGATATGTCCAGCTTTAATTCAAGTTTTTTAATATCATTAAAGGTATCTTCCATTGATTTATCTCCTTTTATTTTATTTCCTTCCTCCAAACTACCAGGAAATTCAAACTATCTGAATAATCCCCCCCTAACCTCCCCCTTGAGTAAAGGGGGGGTAAAGGGAGATTTGAGGAGGTAAAACTGAATACAATTTACAATCTTTGCGTTACAGGATTATTAACTTTGTGTTACATTCGTGTGAAATTTTAGAAGGAGGAAAAGCAAACTTGAGGATTTTTAAAGATGTTCAAAATGGAAAGCCTTTAGAAAGGGATGAGGGGAGATAAAAAATGGAAGGTAAAAAAATAGGAGCGATTAGCGGATACTGCTATCAGTTATTTTTTCTCATCTCTAATTCCAGTTTTTCCAAATCTTTTTTGCAGTTCTTTATAAATTTCTTCAGGGGATATATCATGATACCCCAATAAGACAAGGGTGTGAAACCAGAGGTCTGCTACCTCGTAGATAATCTCTTCTTTCTTATCATTCTTAGACCCTATCACGACCTCAGATGCCTCTTCCCCTATCTTCTTGAGTATCTTATCTCTGCCACTCTTGAATAATGAAGATACATAGGAACCTTCTCTCAGATTCCTTTTCCTGTCATGAATCACTTCATATACCCTGTCAATTACAGTTTGGCTTGCAGATGCTATTCCGCTGTCATTGAGAGGCAGAGCCAAAGCAATATCATTTAATTTACTGTAAAAACAACTCCTATTACCTGTATGACATGCTACACCCTTCTGCTCTACTTTTATAAGTAATGTATCATTATCACAGTCATAGCTTATTTCTTTAACAATCTGCTCATTTCCAGATGTCTCCCCTTTTTTCCAGAGCTTGTTTCTCGACCTGCTCCAAAAATGTGTAAATCCTGTATCAATAGTCTTATTTAATGACTCCTCATTCATATAGGCAAGCATTAATACATCTCCATTCTTCCAGTCCTGAATTATGGCAGGTATTAAACCGTTACTGTCGTATTTTAAATTTTTTATGTCCATTTATAACCTCACATTAACCCCTTTATCTCTTAAAAATTCTTTTGCCTCTTTGATTGTATATTCACGATAATGAAATATAGAAGCTGCGAGAACTGCATCTGCCTTTCCTTCCACAAATCCATCATAAAGGTGCTGAAGGTTGCCTACACCACCTGATGCTATTACTGGAATCCCAACTGCCTGTGATATGCTTCTTGTCAGTTCAATATCATATCCCTCTTTTGTCCCATCCCTGTCCATACTTGTAAGGAGTATCTCTCCTGCACCATACTCTTCCATCCTTTGAGACCACTCCACCGCATCAAGTCCTGTAGGATTGCGTCCTCCATGTGTAAAAACCTCCCACTTCAGAAGGGGCAAGGGGCAAGGGGCAAGGGGCAAGTTAGAATTAATTTCTTGACCCATGACCCATGACCCATGACCCATGATTCTCTTTGCATCTATTGCCACCACAATGCACTGACTACCAAATCTTTCGGATGCCCTTTTTACAAATTCAGGGTCTTTAACTGCTGCTGTATTTACTGAAATCTTATCTGCCCCTGCCTTCAATAAATTTCTTATATCATCCAGTGTCCTTATACCGCCGCCAACTGTAAGGGGCATAAAGACTCTTTCTGCTGTCCTATAAACCACATCTATAATAATATTTCTGTTTTCATGTGAGGCAGTAATATCAAGAAATGTAATCTCGTCTGCCTCTTCCCTGTCATAAATTTCAGCAACATCAACCGGATCCCCTGCATCTCTAAGATTTAAAAATTTAACCCCCTTTACCACCCGTCCATCTTTTACATCAAGGCAAGGGATTATCCTTCGCGTAAGCACAGTTCAATTGCCTCTCTTAAATTCATAGAGCCGCTGTAAATCGCCTTCCCAACTATCACCCCGGTCACTCCATGTTTTTTTAGTTTCATAATATTTTTTATATCGTTAATATTTGACACCCCTCCTGATGCAATTACAGGAATATCAATTGATTCTGCAAAAGATTTAATTGAATCTATATTGGGACCTGAAAGTGTCCCATCCCTGCTTATATCCGTATATATAATACCTGATACTCCCATACCTTCAAATCTTTTCGCCAATACAAAGGCAGATGTCCCTGTAACATCTTCCCAGCCTCTCACCGCCACCTGACCATTCTTTGCATCAATCCCTACCATAATCTTATCATAATACATCTTGCACGCCTCACGAACAAGTTCAGGATTCTCAAGGGCAGTTGTCCCGA
>JACRGN010000120.1 GCA_016234205.1 Nitrospinota bacterium
AATTGCATATCTAAAGACTAAAGAGATAGGGGATGGATTTGTCTCAATCGGGAATGAAATCCATATAAAAGATTTTAACCTTGAAATATTTAAAAAGAATCCTGCTCTGTTAATAAAGGTATTTCTCCGCAGTCAGGAGTTTAATCTCGTCTTGAGCAGCAGCATTAAAAAACTTATAAATTCTTCTCTTTCGCTAATTGACAATAATTTTATTAATCAGCCGGAGTCAAATGAGATATTCAGAAAAATATTAAAAGGGAAAGGGTTATCAAGGACTTTAAGGATGATGCATGATTGCGGCATCTTAAAAAGATTTGTTAAAGAATTTGAGAATATTACTTTTTTTTCAAACTGCGACCTCTATCATAAATTTACAGTAGATGAGCATACACTGAGGAGTTTAGAACATTTAGAAGGGCTTTCTATTTTAAATGGAGACGAGATAGAGCTAAAGAAGATTTATAAAAGTATTGCCGATAGCAATGCCTTAAAAATTGCGACCCTCCTGCATGACATTGGAAAGGGAGATTCCCCCGGACATAGTGAGAGAGGGACAGAGATTTCAATTTCTGTTTTGAAGAGATGGGGTATGGAGGATATCAGCGGGACAGTAGCACTCCTCATAAGAGAACATCTCCTTATGAATCAGATCGCCCTGAGAAGGGATATGCATGATGAAAAGACAATTGCTGAATTCTGTAAAAGAATAGGGAGTATTGAAAATCTGAAGATGCTCTACCTCCTAACTTATGCTGATTTAAGCGGCGTGGGGACAGATATATGGACAAACTGGAAGGCGGCACTATTATGGGAGCTTTATTTGAGGGCATACGAATATTTCAGCAAGAGCGAAGAGGAAAGGGTTTCAGACAGGTTATTGATAGATAAAAAGAAAAGTGAAATCCTTGCACTGATTGATAATGAATCGGATAGGAGTGCGGCTGATAAATATTTCTCATCTATGCCGGAAAAATATATTTTGTCAACATCCCCTGAGAGGATTTTGAGGCATATCAGGCTTGCCGGTGAGTTAGACAGCAAAAAACTCGTTATAAAGTATTTCCAAAATACAGAGGTGGGCTATACAGAGCTGATGGTATGCACTGTGGGCAAGGCTGGGGTCTTTTCAAAGATAGCAGGGACACTTACATCAAAGAATATAAACATACTCGGCGCCCAGATATATACGAGGCTTGATGGTGTTGCAATAGATACGCTTCAGGTTTCAACTGTAGATGGGAAGCTAATATTGGATGAGGGGATGCTCAAGAGATTTGAACAGGACTTGCTTAATGTATTGGAAGGGGAAAGGACAGTGGAGGAGCTTCTGTCAGTCAGGCAGAGGCTTAATATACCACAGGAGAGGAGAGGCTTCAGAGTCCCTACAAAGGTGGAGATAGACAACACACTCTCTGATACACATACAATCATAGAGGTAATGACAATTGATAGACTGGGAGTTTTATATGATATAACAAAGACTCTCTTTGATCTCAGGCTTGATATATATATAGCAAAAATCTCTACAGAGGGTAAAACAGTCATAGATGTTTTTTATGTGACAGATATAAACGGCGGGAAGGTGTTAGATAATAACAATCTTGAGACAATAAAAGATTCTCTGCTAAAGGCACTGGGGTGAACTCCATCACATTGGTTTTGCCTTGATTCTCAGGCACGGTTCAGATAAAAAGGTCTTGATAATACTTGCAGGGATTTTACTCGTTCCCATACTTGTCCTGAGCGAAGTCGAAGGGCTCTATGTGGACTGCTTTTGCCCAGTCATCAGATGAGGTATTCTCTGGAGGTTTTATAGTCTGCAATGAGTGACTTGATTTTATCAAAACATGCTCAACTGAAAATACATGAACGGAGAATAGATAAAGACCTGCTGGTAAAGGCAATCGAGAAACCTGAATTTCTTTTTTATGATTTGTTTTCTAAATCCATGATAGCCATAGGAAAGGTCGTAATACAGGGTAATGAGACATATCTTGTAATCCCTTTTATTAAAGAAGGTGCTTCAACAAAAGTAATAACAGTATATCCATGCAAGGAAATACAAAAAGAAATAGACAAAAAGGAGGGGAAAAGATGGATAAGGGTAAAGTAAAAGTATGGCATGATGATGAACAGGATATTTTATATATCTCTCTTAAAGAAGGTGTTGCTGTAGATTCTGAAGAAATAGAAGAAGGGATAAGGATAGAATACGGAGTTGATAAAGAAATTGTAGGAATTGAACTTTCAAAGGTGTCTGTATTTTTGGCACAATCTATCGCAAAACATATAAAAGAAAATTTGATGTCTTTGAGTTCAAAGTAAAAATAGACTAAACTTCATATCCTCTTAACTTTTATAATGTGTGTCATGAAGATAATTTTTGTATTGTCTTTGCCTTGATTTTCAGGCACGGTTTTGATAAAAAGGTTTTGATAATAATTTGTTAGACACTAAAGAAATCAGTTATTTTAATTGGAATTTTTATGGCATACATACATGAGGTGATGAACGATGGATAAAACGACTCTTGAAAGCGAATTGGTTAAAATTGTAGGAATTAGCAAAGAATTCGGTGCAAAGAAAGTGTTGCTGTTTGGCTCATGTGTTGAAGATATTGAATCGGCACATGACATTGATATAGCAGTCAGTGGGATTAAGCCAAAAGATTTTTTTAAGTATTATGGTAAAGTCTCTATGTCTTTAAAAGATGAGGTTGATATAGTAGATTTGGATGATGTAAGAGAGCATATATATAAAAGAATTTTATCTAAAGGAAAAGTTATATATGAAAAATCAATATAAGGAGCTCAAAGAAGATATATTAGATGAAGAAAAGGCAATAGAAGAAACATTAGAAATACTCTCAAAAGTTAGAAGCAAATTTTCACCTCAACTAAAGGATTATTCTACAGAACCGGCAATGGGGACTTATTTAATGAATTTTTATAACGGGATAGAGAATATTATAAAGCGTATAAGCAAAGAATATTATTTGACTATGCCTAAAGGGAAAAGTTGGCACAAAGAACTTTTAACTTTGTCATCTAATCCACCTGAAGGTAAAATTCCGATATTCAGCCATAATATAGTAGAGAAGTTATACCCTTATAGAAATTTTAGACATAGATTTATAAGCGGATATGGTTTTAAGTTAAAAGGTGAAAAAATGCTGGAATTAATAGATAACATTGAACCCCTTTGGACCGAGATAAAGAAGGCAATTTCAGATTTTCGGAATAAAATATAATCACCCTTAATTTATTGTCTTTGCCTTGATTTTCAGGCACGGTTTTGATAGAAAAAGAGAAATTGTGTAATAAGTTATTAGCCATGCGAGACAAGGAATGAACGCAGGTCGATATTGGAATTGGCGTATTGTGGCAATCGCATCTATCGCTGCGCCTTTGTCGGTATTGCTCCACGAATTGGCACATGTGGGAGCGTTGGAGTTCGGTGGTGTAGCTGCCCATTTGCGTGGCTTTTCAATGGGCATGCCCATTGGGTATTTCTGGAATTTCGAGGGGCTGGAAAATGCCAGATTGCACATTGGGGCTCCCGGCGCCGTGTTTGTGGTTGCCGCCTTGGCAGGCCCAATTACAACGCTGGTTATCGCTTATGGGGGGCTTCTCGCCTATCAGTGGGTTCCAAACCCCATAATTTGGACAAGTGCGTTCGTTGCAATTCTTTTGCGTATGGTTTGGCGTAACACTGAACATGCCACGATTCATCAACGGTTCCATGGACACCTCAGATGAAGCGATTGCCGCTCATTTCACGGGTGCACCGCTGGCATCCTTTTATTTGCCATCGCTGTTGATCGGCTATTTGTGTATTTACCTGCTTTTCAAAACCATAGAGCGAGAGAAAAGAGCTTTGTTCTCTCTTTCTTCGTTCATTGGGGGTGCCGCGGGTTATTTCAGTGTAGACACATTAGCCAATCTGCTCATATTCAAGCCTGAGGTCTGGGTAAGATAAGGAATCACATGGCTAACACCACCATCAACCCGCATGGCTGAACCACTTAGGAATCAATATGGCGGTGAAATTCCACGCGGCATTTACAGAAGGACACAAAAACCTTGAAATTATAAAGCCGCTGGGAGATAATTTTAACATTGCATGGTGAGGGGTAAAAGCAAAGACCTATGAAAAAAAAGGATAGTAAAAAAGAGATAACCATTAAAGATACCTCTCATTTGTCCGAGATATTCGGAATAAATGATGAGCATTTGAGGTATATTGAAGATAAGTTCAAGGTCAGAATTACCACACGAGGGAACCATATAGGCATTACAGGGGATGATGACCCTGTATTAAGGGCTGAGAGGCTTTTAACCCAGCTTGAATCTCTGATATCCGAAGGGTTTTCTCTTAAAAGCGGAGACCTCAGATTTATAATCAGGCTCTTCCTTGACGATAAGGATGCAGATGTGAGGGAGATATTCTCAGAGAAGATACAGGTTTTTACAGAAAAGAGGTTTATAACTCCAAAAAGCCTAAGCCAGAAGGAGTATGTATATGCCATAGAAAAATATGACCTTGTATTCGGCATTGGTCCCGCAGGAACAGGCAAGACCTATCTGGCAATGGCGATGGCTATGTCAGGGCTTATGAAGAAGAGGTTCAGCCGCATAATCCTTGCCCGCCCTGCTGTTGAGGCAGGGGAAAAGCTC
>JACRGN010000121.1 GCA_016234205.1 Nitrospinota bacterium
TCACAATTATTAATTGAACTTGCTAAAAAGACTGGATTTAATGATGTTTTAATATTGAAAGATGAAATAAAGGGTAGGGGCATGATAACGAAACGACATGGGACGGGCGGGTTGATTAAGGATGAGTTTGTGATAATTTTGAAGAAGTTTTGAGAGAAAAATATGAATATATTTATTTCATACGACCATAGGGATAAAGATAAGGCTTCAAAGTTAGAAGAGGATTTAAAATTACAGCATGTTGGTATTTGGATTGATAAAATATGTATTAAGCCAGGGACTATTTGGTTAAAAGAAATAGATGAAGGTTTGAGTATAAGACAGGTAGATTATGTTCTGGGGGTTATTACAAAAAATTATATAGAATCTACAGGTATGATTGAAGCATATGCGAAAATATCAGAAGGATTAACAAAAAAAGACATAAAATTTATTCCTCTATTTTTTGAGGATATTAATGAGATTAACTCTGTAATACTGAAAGCAATTCAAGGCATTATATTCTATGACGATTATAATAAAGGATTACTTGAACTTATCAAATTTTTAAAATCTGAAGAACCAGAACGAGCGGCAGAACTTCTATCTAAAATAGAGGGCGAGAATTCTAAAAATCCTTTCAGAAGAACAAGGGCTGAATTTTTCGAGAGTGATTATAACCTTGCAATGGCATTTGCTGACCCAGAAAAGGAAAGATATGAGTTGGTTCGTGGTAGGATGCCATTGTTTATATCCGGTGGTAGAGGGTCTGGCAAGACAATGATATTAAGATCACTTACTCCAGAAGTTAGAATATCACTTTCAAAGGTTAAGACATTTAAAGAGGTTAAAGAAAGAGGTGTAGACTATTTTGGCATCTATATAAGACTTATACGGGGTAGCTTTAGTTTGGTTGATAACAATACTATCTTAAAATTTGGGTTTTTAAATTTGGGGGTAGCGAAAGATTATAACCTCTATAGAGAGTTATGGAAAAAAATTGATAAGGGCATTACAGATGAACCAATTATAAGTTCGGGAATAAACGCTGCACAAAAAATTTTCCTAAACGAGATTAACCTAAAAATATTAAAAACTATTATTGCAAAATTAAAACATCTCCAAGATATTAAAGTGATAAGTATAAATAATGACACTGAGCAGAAGATTGCTTCTTTACTCAATAAAAGATTGGCTCCTTCTTTAGTGATTAAGAGTTTTAACGACCTGATGGATTTTATTGATACAGAACTGGATAAAATAAAAGATTACTTACAAAAAATAACATTGCCAGCGAATGATACCCTATCAGTAAATTGGGTTATATCAGGTTCAGATTTTTTAGATAATGCTTGCAATATCTTCGTTGATAATATAGTGGATTTAAAGGATACAAAATTTTATCTTCTGTTAGATGAATTTGAAAATCTTTTACCCTATCAGCAAATAATCATAAATGAATGGATAAAAACTTCAAATAATATTGTGGTTAAGGTTGGAGTTAAATACGAAAGTACGCATACCAATATGACGCTACAAGGACAACCGTTACAGTTTAAGGTGGGTGAGTGTGATGAAATAGCGTTAGATTATAACTTATTTGATGATACAGATATTGCGAAATATCAAAGATTATTAAAAAGAATTTGTGAAAAACTTTTACGATTAGAAAATTATAAGGAAATCAACATTGAAAATATATTAGAAAATCCTTCAGCCCCTGAATTACCTCAAGAGGTAATAGACCAATGTATTAAAGAAATTATTGGTGAACGGTTTCAAGAGAATATACAGGAATACCGTAGGAAATTTGAGGTTGCATCAATTTTTAGGCTTTTGAGAAAGAAAGAGAAAGTTGAAGGTAGGAAGTCTAAAAAAAAGGTTTTTGCTGGGTTTGATACCTATACTTACTTATCCTCAGGAATAATTAGAATCTTCTTAAATTTAATAGGTATGGCAGTTTATCGGGCAGAGGGCAATGGAATAAATGTAAAGAGTGGTCAAAAGATTTCCATAGAAGACCAAAGTTGGGCATCTCGTGTTGTTTCTAAAGCCTATTTGGAAAAAATTTACAAGAATGTAGAGCCATACATGGGAATAAACGGGGAAATAATCTATCAATTTGTGACAGACATTGGGGATATTTTCAGAGAGCGTTTATTATTTCATTCAAGTGAACCCGAAACTTTAAGTATTAGCGTGCAGGATCCGCATAACTTGGATAGCGAGGAGTTTAGCCTTCTCAAAGCCCTTCTTAAACATGGAGTCAGAGAGTCTGTCCTTTACAAGAGAGAAGAAACAAGTTCTTACCGTCCTAAACAATCAACAGGTATTAGGACAAAGGATTATGTTTTAAATAGACAATTCATGTAGCGTCTCTTCTACTCTACTTTGTCAAATTAAAAGATTTGACCCCTATTTATTCTCTCGTTGCACCAGAAAGCGTTGATGAAAAAGTTTCAAATTCCTTCGATTAAAGGTCATTGTTAAAACTACCCTATATTAGCGTAAAAATGCTACCCCAAATTTTGCTGCTAAATATCCTATTATAATCATGCATAGTAAAAGAAAAATTGCATAGAGCATATCGTTTTTAAACATATTATGTTCCACTCCCAGATAAAGTTGCAGGTCCAAAATATAATGATGAATGACACTCACCACTACAATCTTTATTTATTTTTATAAATACGCCAAAAGAGGTTCCTTGTGGAGAAATTGGCGTATTTACTGGAATACTAAAAGTCAATAATCCTGATTCCCCTCGTCTAAGCGAATTACAAAGAATTGCAGCTTTATATCCTATATCTCTAAATACAGCATAACCTAAAAACCAACTTAATCCAGGTAATCCAGGTGCAGATGTTGATAATCCTGTCGGATCAATATTGTTAATTGAATTATTAAGTGTATAAACAAATGGATTAAGTTCTTGAGGATTTTCCAATTGCTGCGGTAAGAGGAATGGAATATTTACATTTCCACTTAATTTTAAAGATGGATCTGGCGTTATAAACCTCCCCACCTTTGCATCGTAATATCTGGCTCTATAGTAATACAACCCTGTTTCTCTGTCATATTCCCTTGCAGTATAAGTATAAGGATTCTTTACCTTATTTTCATACCTCTTTAATTTGCCGAAGGAGTCATAGTCGTATCGCTGAACTATTTTGCCTTTCGCATCTGTAAGAGCGGTTACGCTTCCTAAACCGTCAAAGTGGTAATAATAGGTTTCCCCCTTTTGTTCTACTGCCAATGGCTCGTCAATGCCAAGACCATGCACATATCTTGCTGTAACCTTGCTTTTGTGGTTATACTCCATAATGATGTCTTCATTGTCATAGACATAATAGGTGGCTCGTGGGGTGTGATGCTCATCGTCATCTTTGTTATCCCCTCCATTATCGTCATCATCTTCAATTTCCTCTCTGTGAACGGACTTTGATAGTCTCCTGCCAAATGGGTCGTAGGTGAAGGTAACAATCTTCACTTTGTCTTTCTTTTGTATCTCAACCTTGATTAACCTATTTTCGTAATCGTAAGAGTAGAGAGTGGTCTTTTTGATTTGACCTTCGTCGTCAAGTTCTACCTTCTTTGTGAGGTTGCCGTTCTTGTCGTAGGTATAGACCACCCCTTTATCCCCTCCTTCTGAAGGAGGGGAAGGTTGCTTTGTCAGTTCTGTCAGTTGATTGCCCTGATTGTAGGTATAATTCAACTTTTCCTTTGGACCTGTTAAGCGGTTGCCTGCAGGGTCGTAGGTGAAGATTTCTGCCCCCTGATTAAGACCTTCAGGGGCAAGCTTGTTCTCCTGTTCTTTTTCCTTACCATCAGGTCTTATCTTTGATGGCATAGTTTGGGTCAACCGATAAATGGTATCGTAGGAATATTTAGTGTCAGTGTCAGTGTGAGTGTCAGAGATTTCTGTCTTTGTAAGTCTGTTACCAACTTTGTCGTGAGTGTAGGTGAATGAGTCAAGAGTATGGAGCTTTAAAATTGGAAGTTTCTTCTTGCCTTGAGATTGTAGTTCAGAGTATTGAGTGAGAAGGTTTGTAAGGTTACCAGCAGTGTCATAAGAGTAAGTAGTTGTTACTTCGTTAGGATAGGTGAGTTTTGTGCGTCTGCCAGAGGTGTCGTAGGTGAAGGAGAAGACCCCCTCACCCCCGCCCTCTCCCGCAAGGGGAGAGGGGGCTTTTATCTGTGTTAATCTGTGGTTAACATCATAGGTGTATTTTATTTCTTTCCCTTCTGGTGTGGTCATATTTGTTTTATTCCCTGCGGTATCATACTCATATTTTATCACCCTTCCATAAGAATCTGTCCCAGTCAGCGGTTTTCCACTGGCGTCATAGGTGAAGGTATAAGAGATGTTCCGATTCGTGGCTGTGAGTATATTGCCTTTTGAGTCATAAGTAAATGTCTCTGTGGTGTTATCTGGATAGGTCTTCTTTATTATCCCCGCTTGTTATTAAATAGACTATTCTCCCAAAATCATACCGATTACGCTTCGATCTTTTATGTCAATAAAAACCCATGCATCGCCACCCAGTGCTATCTCCTTTGGCACATAATATATAGCCCAATAATTCTTTTTATTAAGTTTCATTTCTCTCACACTCTTACTTTCCATAACGGACGGATTAGATGACACAAACTCTTTCCATGCTGTATTTTCCTCATCAGCCATAACGGTCATAATTTCGGTATCAAATCCTAATTTTTTCAACTCTCTCTTTCCAATTTCTATGGCCTCTTTAATATTCAAACTATTCCTCCTCCCCTCTAATTCTTGTCCTAGTAGAATACTACAACTGGCAGTAAACAAAAGCAAAATTAATAGTAATATTATTGTACTCCTATTATTTTTCACTATATTTTAACTCCTTATGCTATTACTATGGACTATATTTAAGCTGTCTCCCAGATGGTGTCCTTAAATAAATGGCTACATTATGTATTCTTGCAAAATCCATATCGCTCTTAGAGAAATTTTCGTCGTCCCATAGAGGTCCACTTTCAGCACCATGAGTGTGATAGACAGCAGTAGTATTGGGTGGTTTAGTACCCGGATGAGAAGAATGTGCTATCCCCTTTATTGGATTAGTATAGGAATATGCACAACCATCATTAGTCTTATATATCCAGCCAGCATATTCTAATGTAGCCGCTTCGTCTTGTGTATGATATTTATCCCCTGGCTTTAATCCGAAAGGATCAACCCTATTAATGGGATTCCCTGCAACATAATTGTAGAGATTTATTCCTCCTCTGAATCCTATAGGATCCTTACTTAAAAACCTTCCCACTTTTGCATCATAATACCTCGCCCTGTAGTAAGAGTTTTGTTTCTTTATCCCACTCCCTGCCAGTGTAAGTATATGGCTGCTTAACCTTGTGTCCGTGTCGTTTCATGTTTCCAAAGGAATCATACTCATACCTTTGAGCTACTTTGCCTTTCGCATCTGTAAGGGCGGTAATACTTCCAAGACCGTCTGCATGATAGTAATAAGTATGGTCTTTCTTCTGAACTGCCAATGATTCATCTATTCCTGCTCCATGCACATATCTTGCTGTTATCTTACCTTTGTGATTATACTCCATGATGATGTCTTCGTTGTCGTAGACATAGTAAGTGGCTCTTGGGGTTTCTTTGTCTTCATCGTCTTTGTCACCACTGTCACCACTGTCATCATCGTCATCAGAGATTGCTTCGGCTTCGCCTCGCAATGACACATGAGAGACGGATTTTGAGAGTCTTCTACCAAAGGGATCGTAGGTGAAAGAAACGTTTTTTACCTCAGTAGCCATTGAGTTCTTTCAATGCTTTTCTTGCAGCTTCCTCAATTGCCAAACATATAACTGTGGCTGAGTCAGGGCAATGTTGGTTGCTATTGGTTATAATTTTCTGAATCTCAGATTTACCAGTCGTTGCATCAATGTGGCGTATTACAAAAGCAAAAAAATCTTTATCTGATGATAATTGCATAAGCTTTTCTATTTGATTCCAATTAAATGCGAGCAAACGCACAACTGAGTCTGAATATCCTTCAGCAACGGCTCCATCATCACCACAATGCTTAAATCTATTATACGATGAGTAGACTTCTTCCCAATTATTGAGATGATCTATTGACATTTCAGCCTCCATTGCTTCAGTTTTGGTGCAATGTTTTTCTTCGGCAGATGCAATACAATTAGCAAGAAAAATTAATAGTATTATTACTAATATTTTCATCGTACTGTAATACTCGTAAGTGGATCTGTTGTATTTAAGTTTTTAATAGTTTGTGTAGCCTCATCAGTTGTTCGGATACACCCTTGAGTAAGGGATTGAGGGTTCTGACGGCCTGAATGCACTCCCATCCACTGCCTTCCCGGAACATCAAAAACAAAATTTCCATGAGACCCATACCGACCAGTGGGTCCGCTTTCTGGGTGTGGCACATAATATGAGTATGGATATGTGCCTGGTGGCCAGCTACCATTACTATCAATCGTAGTATTATTTCCTGCTGGAAATTGACCAATTAGGCTGCCCCCACTATCATACAGTGATAATGAACCTGTGTTGAAATTATAAGTAAGACTTGAAAGCCCAAAAGGATCAATAAACTTTACAGGATTATTCCCAACATAGGAATAATGATTTAATGTCTGTGGAAGGTTTGTTAAACCCGGAAAAGGATCCTTGCTAATAAACCTTCCCATCTTCGGGTCATAATATCTTGCCCTGTAGTAATACAAGCCAGTCTCTCTGTCATATTCCCTTGCTGTGTAGGTATATGGCTGTTTGACTTTGTGTCCATGATGTTTTAGATTGCCGAAGGAGTCATAGTCGTATCTCTGGACTACTTTGCCTTTCGCATCTGTGAGAGCAGTAACAGAGCCTAATCCGTCAAAGTGATAGTAATAGGTCTTTCCTTTCCTATCAATTGCCAGAGGTTCATCAATCCCTAATCCATGCACATAT
Organism: Nitrospinota bacterium; assembly: GCA_016234205.1. Taxonomy (GTDB): domain Bacteria; phylum Nitrospinota; class Nitrospinia; order UBA9942; family UBA9942; genus UBA9942. Next base: position 6,947 of record JACRGN010000121.1, read on the forward strand.
CTCGCTGTTATCTTGCCTTTGTGATTATACTCCATGATGATGTCTTCGTTGTCGTAGACATAATAGGTGGCTCTGGGATGGGAATGTTCTCCTTCTTCGTCATCTCCATCTTCTTCATCCTCTATTTCATGCCTGTGGATGACTTTAGCTAATCTCCTGCCAAATGGGTCATAAGTAAATTCAATAATCTTCTCTTTGCCATCTTTCTGCATCTCTACCCTTGTTAGTCTGTTCTCAAAGTCATAAGTATAGAAAGTAATTATTTTGATGTTCCCGTCATCATCGTATTTAAGCTTTTTTGTGAGATTGCCATTCTTGTCGTAGGTATAGACCACCCCTTTATCCCCTCCTTCTGAAGGAGGGGAAGGTTGCTTTGTCAGTTCTGATAATTGATTTCCCTCATTGTAAGTGTAATTCAGTTTTTCTTTTGGTCCAGTAAGTCGGTTGCCTACAGGGTCGTAGGTGAAGGTTTCTGCTTTGTGTTCAAATTCTTTTTCTTTGCCATTATGCCAAAGCTTTGTGGGTGTAGACTGGAGCAATCTATAAATAGCGTCATAACTGTAGGTGTATTTAACTTCCCCCTCACCCCTACCCTCTCCCGCAAGGGTAGAGGGGGCTTCTGTCTTTGACAGCCTATTTCCTACTTTGTCGTGAGTATAGGTGAATGAGTCGAGAGTGTGGAGTTTTAATCCCTGCTTGAAGCCTGCAGGGACAGGGTTTGGGGGTTTCTTTTTGCCCTTGTTTTGCAGTTCAGTGTATTGTGTTAAAAGATTCGTGAGATTGCCAGTAGTGTCATAGGAATAAGTAGTTGTTACTTCGTTAGGATAAGTGAGTTTTGTGCGTCTGCCAGAGGTGTCGTAGGTGAAGGAGAAAATCCCCCTCAATCCCCCTTTTTCAAAGGGGGAGGCATCTATTTTAGTGAGGCGGTTGGTGGAATCGTAGGTGTAAGCAAGGCTGAAGCCTTGCCCTACAGTGTCTGAAGCTGTCATACTTGTCTTATTCCCTGATACATCATATTGGTAATTTATCGTTCTTCCATAAGAATCTGTCCCAGTCAGCGGTTTACTACTTGCGTCATAGGTGAAGGTTTCTTCTGTGTTGTCGGGATATTTTTTTTAGATCATTCAACCCTAATATTAATTTCATTTGATTTTAACTCTCCATCCCAGTAATATGATAATGGATACAGAAGTTCCTCTTTTTTAAATTTCCCTTCCAATATTTTTTTTTCTATCCAAGTCTTACTATAATTTTTGTATAGAACCTGTATCCGATATTGTCCTGTTTTATTGATTCCAAATTGATTCTCTCCTTCCTGTATATAGACATCATACTTATAAGACTCGGCAGGTAAAATAACTATAAAATCGTCGAGTTTTATTCGTGGGAGTTTTACTGTCCATTTACCTCTATATATAATTTTATGGTTATTCTTATCTTGAATCAAAACATCTGAGATAACCTCAGGAAAAAACTCTCCTCCTTCTGTAACTCTATGATAATACTCCTCAAAAAACCACCAACCTATTACAGGTTTATTCGATATATTTTTAAATTCTATAGTCATCGGAATTTTTTCATGAAGCAAAAAGCTTTCTTTAGGTGTATAAATAATTAATTGCAATTGCTTATCTTTTTCGCCTTCAGAAGCAGAAGCTTCTGAAGGTCCTAATATTTTGCCTATAAGATTTATAGCTTTAGCAAACCATGTTTGCATACCACTACCCTCTGAATTAGAATCCTCAACATTTAAATATCCAGATAGAACTATGGGCAATTTACTATAATTTATATTTTCAGCATCCCGTTCTTCAGGATATATTTGTCTTACGATTTTAAAATTATTTTCTATGCTGCTTTGACAATTGAAACACTTTCTTTCTGCACCTTGTGCTTCACTTTCACTATAGCCTATAGTATGTGTAACTTCATGAAGTATGGTAGATTCAAGACATCCACATCCATCCCCAGATAAGCCATCAGGTGTAATTTCAATAAATGTAGCATTATTATATGTTCTACCACATATATAAGAATTAGGATTGTAGACTGATCTTGTTCTTGGAATACACTTTACAGTAAGATTTTGAATCTTTTGTTTAAATTTATCTCTATCGCATTCTGGTAAGCATGTCTGAGAAGCTGTATCTGCTTTTGATACAGCGCTTCTAATTTTTAAAATCTCTGCTGCTTGACAATTTATCATAGCAACAGCTAATCCTAAAGGATCTACCTTATTTATTGGATTATTGATTACATAAACATAAGGATTTAATTTCCATGGCTCAAATATAAAACCAATTGGTAATTTTGATTTACACACTTTGTTGCTGGAATTACCGTTAAATTGTAATATCGGGTCTTTTTGCAAAAACCTCCCTACCTTTGCATCATAATATCTTGCCCTGTAGTAATACAAACCAGTCTCTCTGTCATATTCTCTTGCAGTATAAGTATACGGCTGTTTGACTTTGTGTTCATGTCTCTTGAGTTTGCCGAAGGAGTCGTATTCGTATCTCTGGATTACTTTACCTTTTGCATCTGTGAGGGCGGTGATACTTCCGAGTCCGTCAGCATGATAATAATATACAGCCGACCTCCCCTTAGTCCCCTCCTTCGTAAGGAGGGGAAGAGAGAGGTCAATTGCCAATGGCTCGTCTATACCAGCACCATGCACATACCTTGCTGTAACTTTGCCTTTGTGATTATACTCCATGATGATGTCTTCGTTGTCGTAGACATAGTAAGTTGTGCGTGGAGATTCTTTGTCTTCATCGTCTTTGTCACCACTGTCATCATCGTCATCAGAGATTGCTTCGGCTTCGCCTCGCAATGACAAATGAGAGACGGATTTGGAGAGTCTTCTGCCAAAGGGATCGTAGGTGAAGGTGATTACTTTTATTTTGGATTTTAGATTTAGGATTTCGGATTTTAAAATCTCTACTTTTGTAAGCTGATTTTCATAGTCGTAGGTGTAAATGGTAGTCTTATTGATTTGACCTTCGTCGTCAAGTTCTATCATCTTTACCAAATTTCCATTATTATCATAAGTAAATTCTCTTTTCCTTTCTTCTTCATCTTTCTTCTGCTTCGTTAGTTCCGTTAATTGGTTTGCGGTATTATAAGTGTATGAAAGTTTTTCTTTTGGTCCTGTCAACCTGTTTCCAACAGCATCGTAAGTGAATATCTCTGCTTTGTTTTCCAATTCCTTATCTTTGCCATTAAGTTTTGTAGGTAAAGATTGCAGAAGTCTGTAAATTGAATCGTAGGAGTAATCGTATTTAACTCCCCCCGCCCCCTCTTTAGAAAAGAGGGGAGAAATATTCTCTGTCTTGCTTAAACGATTGCCTACTTTATCATGAGTATAAGTAAATGAATCAATAGTCTGGAGTTTTAGGATTGGAGGTTTCTTTTTGCCCTGCTCTTTTAGTTCAGCGTATTGGGTCAGAAGGTTTGTAAGGCTGCCAGCAGTGTCATAGGAATAGGTAGTTGTTACTCCATTTGGGTAAGTGAGTTTTGTGCGTCTGCCAGAGGTGTCGTAGGTGAAAGAGAAGACCCCCTCACCCCCGCCCTCTTCCACAAGGGGAGAGGGGGATTTTATCTGTGTTAATCTGTGGTTAATATCATAGTTGTATTTTATTTCCTTTCCTTCTGGTGTGGTCATCTTTACCTTATTCCCTGCGGTATCATACTCATATTTTATCACCCTTCCATACGAATCCGTTACAGTCAGTGGCTTGCCACTTGCATCATAGGTGAAGGTATAAGAGATATGCTGATTCGTAGCGGTGAGGATGTTGCCTTTTGAGTCATAAGTAAAACTCTCTGTGGTGCTATCGGGATAGGTCTTTTTTATAAGCCTTCCAAGAGCATCGTAGGTATAGGTAATAGTATTTCCATTGGCATCGGTTCTGGAAATTAAATTCCCCTTTGAATCATAAGAATAACTTATCGTGTTACTAAGTGAGTCTGTTTCTTTTGTGAGTCTTCCGAGTGTGTCATATTCATAGGTGGTAATATTTCCTTTTGCATCTGTGATGGATGTAAGATTGTCCCCTCCACCACTACCACAGCTTGGGCAGCCGCCTGTGCCTCCGTATGTATATGTGGTTACATTCCCCAAAGCATCGGTTACTTTCGCAAGGCTGAAGCCTTGCCCTACAGGGGTGTATTCGTAATAGGTCATGTTTCCGTTGGCGTCGGTTTGGCTTGTTTTGTTGCCTCTTGAGTCGTAGCTGTATTCTGTAACATTGCCATTTGGGTCAATGGTTCTGATAAGCTGGTTTAAGCTGTTGTATTCAAATCGTGTGGTATTCCCGCTTGAGTCGGTCATACTCGTCATATTGCCTGCTGAGTCGTAAGTAAATAAAGTTGTGTTGCCAGCCGGGTCTGTGATTTTAGTCAAGTTGTTGTATGAGTCGTATTCGTATACTGTTACTCCACCATTGGGACTGGTTATTCGGGTGATATTCCCTTTTGAGTCGTAATTGAATTGGGTAATCCCTCCTGATAAGTCTGTTACTGAGTTCAGATTTCCGTAGGTATCGTAGGAATAGTAGGTTACATTGTTCTGCGGGTCTTTGATGCTTGTTGTCTGTCCATAGTTGTTGTAGGTGTAATTCGTGATATTGCCTGATGCATCGGTTGTGGATGTCATGTTGCCTTGAGTGTCATAGGTGTAGCCGGTTATACTACCGTCAGGGGCAGTTTCTTTAGTCAGGTTTTTGCTATTGTCGTATTGGTATGTGGTTGTATTCCCCTGCGGGTCTGTCTTTTCTGTCAGCACTCCTTGTGTGGTATCGTATTTATGTGTCCACACACCTCCATCTTTTTCTGTTATGGTAGCCTGCCCCCTCACCCCACCCTCTCCCACAAGGGGCGAGGTGTATGATATGGTTTTTGTTTTACCTGCTGAATCCGTTGATGAGATAACTCTGCCCTCTGAATCATAAGTATATGTAACTACATTTCCTTCTGTATCGCTCTTTGTAAGCATGAAACCATTGTCATCATAAGTGTATGTCCAGCTATAGCCTGCTGAGTCTGTTACTGCTGTGAGATAGCCTGATGAATTATAACTAAAAGTTGTGAGTTGTGAGTTGTGAGTTATGAGTTGAGTTAGGCGGTTGTTGGAATCGTAAGAAAGAGTTGTCTTTCTGCCAACTGAATCAGTTATCTCTGTGAGATTGTTTCCAGTGTAAACAAAGGTCATTGTATTGCCAAGTCTGTCCTCTACCTTTGTAAGTTTACTGGCGGTGTCAAAGATGTATTTTACCCCATCCTTTTTGGTGAGGAGATAAGTGGCATCTACGTTTTTGATGAGGGTGGAATAATCGCCAGCTTGATTGATATAGTTACTGCCTGAAAGGGTATACAGTCTTCTGTCATTCCCTTCTCTGAAAAGGATTGAGCCGTCTGAAAATTCTTTTAATGTTATATCGTAACTGTGAGTCCATCCTGTGCCAATATGTCCTGAACCAGAATATAGGCTATTGTAGTAAAGGGTCATACTAACAGAAAGCCCTGTGCTTTTGCTTGTGAAAAGCTCCTGATTGTGAGATAAATTACCATTGGCGGCGTTTGCTGATGAGTTGAGGGGTAATTTAAGACAAGGGTCGCATGCACCCTCATCAATCTCTCCGTTACAATTGTTGTCCTTTTTATCACATTTTTCAGTTGCACCGGGATGAATGGCTGAATCATCATCATTACAGTCTCCCGTGCAGGTTGAGTAACCATCTCCATCTATATCAGCAGGGTTTTTAGAGGCATCGTTATCATTGCAGTCACCTGAAGTAGCTTTCAGTTCAGATGCCAATTTGTAGCCATTGGGTCTTTCGCAACCCGATGATGTCGTACCATCTGAATATCCATCATTATCCGCATCTTTATACCAAAGTGTAGCAGGGTTTATAGCTGGGTCATTGTCATTGCAGTCATTACCTTCAGGACAGTTTGCTGAATCATAGGCGTAATAACCATCGCCATCGTTGTCTGTGCATTGCCTACATCCTTCATCTATCTGTCCGTTACAGTTATCGTCTATACCGTTTCCGCAGATTTCAACGGCTGGATCCCCTGTAACAGGGTCTTTGCAGTTTTTGAGACATGGGACATAGTTGCCAGTGGTTTTGTCAAGGCATAGGTCTACGGGGATGAATTCTTGTAACAAAATATCACCTGACTTACAATTTACATTAACATAATCTATAGAAAACCAGCAAGGAGATGACACCCCACTGTGATACTGTATAGAAGCATCCCACCTACCCTCAGTCCCATCACAATATTTAGCAACCTGATAACCTGTTGCACCCAAAAAATTTATAAAAACATAAAAAGTAGCATTAGAACCTAAATTCACCAGTGCCTTATCTCCTTTACAAGAAGAAATAGTAGGATCAGCAACACCAACACCAGTACTCCATGCCTGTCCATCAGTCATATAAGTTTTAAGCATATAATACGTATTCTTTAATCTGCGCCACAACCTATAACCACCTTGAACCTCCTCTATCCAGATTTTGTAATTTGGATATTGAGTTTTTGCGTTATTATAAGCATTCTCCACATCCTGATATGTGTATGCCTCTGCAATTGATGGGAGTAACAACCCCCTTATCATAGTGTAAGTGTAAGTGTCGGTGTCAGTGTTTAGTGTCAGTGATGGTGCAGAAAAAGGAAACAAAATTATTATTGCAAAGAGATAGATATATTTTTTCATAACAACCCCCCTAACCCCCTTTATTAAGGGGGAATAATCCCCCCCATGCCTCGTTATGATACCACACAGGGCATGAAAAATTAGATTAACAACTACCTAATCCGAATAAATCTGAAAAAACTTGAACACGAATTACACGAATAGGCGAATTACACGAATTAATTTACTATTCTTTTAAATTCCAGTTCTTTTGAGCCAAAGTTAATGAGGATACCCAGTTTCATCCCTGTAGCCTTTAA
>JACRGN010000001.1 GCA_016234205.1 Nitrospinota bacterium
GATAGCTCAATGGCAGGGACATTTGATAATCCGAGAAGTGTGGAGAGAGAAATTTTATTTATTTGTTTTTTTACTGCCTCATCTATCTCCATCTTTCTGTGCCCGTGAATATTTACCCAGTAGGAGGAGTTTCCGTCAAGATATTTATTTCCAAGAGTATCATAAAGATAAGAGCCTTTACCCCCCTCAATAATTACTGGTTCTTCTTTCACCCAATCATTCATCTGTGTAAAGGGATGCCAGAGATGTTTTTTGTCACTTTCTACCAAATCCTCTCTTCCCCCCGTTATTAAAGGGGGGGGTGGGGGGATTAAAAGGTTATCAATTTTAATATTTTTTAAAAATATCTTTTTGAGTTCGCCAAATTTGCAATCAGCAACACTTGCTGACGAAACATAAGGTAGAGTGCCGAGGATAGGAACTCCTGATAGCCTTTCTATGACAGAGGGATTTGTCTTCTCTGTCAGCCCTTTCTTCTTTTTCTTTGTATCATTAAAAATAATTCCAATTGTATCTATGCCAGACTCTTGTGCATGCTTTATTGTAAGAAGGGTATGGTTTATAGTCCCAAGACCTGGTCGGGAAACAATGACAACAGGTAGGTCAAGCTCTGAAATAAGATCAGATACAAAGTAATCTTCGGTTAAAGGGACGAGGAGACCTCCGATGCCTTCCACAATTACAATATCGTGCCTCTTGCATAACTCATCAAAGGCATTTTTTATGGCAGTAATATCAATCTTTACACCTTCAATCTCTGAAACGGTTAATGGAGCTAAAGGTTTTTTTAAATAATATGGATTGATTAATTCAATCTCATCCTTTACGCCAGATGCCTTTATTAAAAACTCAACATCTTCCCTCCCGCCGCTTTGAATTGGCTTCATTACACCCACATCTAAGCCCTTATGTTTTAGTGATAAAACAAGACCGGCAGCTACAACAGTCTTCCCAACCCCTGTATCCGTCCCTGTGATGAATACACCTTTATTCACTTTCTTCCTTTCAAAAATATCACACTGTATGTTGCCCTGATACCCTGAGAAGTTCCGTATTTATTTTTGTATATAATTATCATCTCTTTTATAACACCTTTTATCCCCATTCCATTTGATCTTGCGAAATAGGATTGGTTTGCACCTATGTATTTGAGGGTTTTTAAAAGAGTCTCAACATCAGGATAATATCTTACCTCATCCCTCTCTTCAAAAGACACATCCTTAAACCCAGCCGATGTCATGAGTAATTTAAGCTCCTTTGCATTTTTAAATTTCTGAAAAACAGGGGGTGCATCTTTGTAAAACAATTGAAAGGCTGTTTCAAAGGAATCCTTTAGCTCACACAGAGAGCCTTCGGCGAGTGTTGTTAAATAAATATAGCCGTTCTCTGCTGTTACTCTATACATCTCTGTAAATGCCTTTTGTAAATCGGATACCCATTGGAGCATCAAGCCGGATACTACTATGTCAAAGTATTTTGAAGGATAGGGAAGCAATTCCGCATCGGCAGTAGTCAGGTAGAGATTTGCATGCCCGTTTCTCTTTCCTTGCGTAAACACAGACATGCCATGTGCAATATCACAGGCAAATATTTTTGATGTATTATATTTTTCTGATAGGTTGAGTGCAATATTTCCTGTCCCACCCCCTGCATCCAGTATCCTCAATCTCCTTTCCTCCCCCTTTATTAAAGGGGGATTGAAGGGGATTTCGCTGTAAACTCTGGTTAGGATGAGATTGGCAATCTCTTTTTGAAAAGATGCGAATTTATCATAGGTATCAGCCCTTTTTGAAAATGAACTTTTTACTACAGATTTATCAATCATAATTTTTAAATTTGTGCCATTCGTGTTAATTCGTGGCTAAATTATGGCAAAAATCCTTTATCTCTTTATTAACCCTCTCTGGCTGTGTCAAAAACGGTGCATGTCCAACACCTTTAAGAATAATTAATTTTGAATCAGGTATCTCCCTTGCTATATACTTGCCTGCACCGACAGGGCATATTTTATCAATATCACCGTGGATAATCAATGTCGGCACTTTTATATCTCTGAGATTATCCCTAATATTATCCATAATCAAAAGATTCAGTGTATGAAGGGCTGTAGAGAGTGGAGGAGGAAAATCCTCATTGAACATTAAACTCTCAATTTCCGACAGCTTGCTGTCATCAATTTGCTCATCTGATATAAATAATTTTCCGCAGAACTCCCTGATATGATTTTCATAATCTCTTTTCAAATTCTGCTCCAGCCTCTTTACCATAATCAAAGGTTGTCCATGAGGATAGTCATTCCCCGACAAAAACTTAGGAGTGCCGCTGATGAATATCAATTTTTCTACATCCTCAAGATATTTAAAATAGTATCTTGCAATTATGAAAGATGCCATAGACCACCCTGCCAGTGTAAATTTCTCAATACCTAAGAAATTTATTAACTCCTTCAAATCCTGAACAAATATAGTAAATCCGCATTCCGCATTCTGCATTCTGCATTCTGATTTTCCATGCCCCCTTAAATCAACTGCAATTACCTGAAAATCCTTTGCGAGTTTATTTGACTGGTATTTCCAGACATTGGAATTCATTGCCCAGCCGTGAACAAAGATAATAGGTTTTCCTTTGCCGGTTATTCTGTAATGGAGATTGATACCGTCAGTAGTTTTAAAGAAAGGCATTTATCAGGCAATGAGCCTTAAAATATCTTTATAGGTTGCAATAAGAGTGAGGATAAGAAAAAAAGATATACCTGCAACACTCACAATTTGATAGGTTCTCTGGCTTAAAGGAGACCTTTTAAAAGACTCAATTGCAAGAATAATAAGATGTCCGCCATCAAGTGCAGGGAATGGAAGGAGATTCAGTATGCCCAGACTAAGACTCAAAAGTCCTGTAAAGTATATGAGGTTTATAAAGCCTGCATTAGCTGCCTTTCCCGCCATAACAGCAATACCAACGGGTCCTGACAGATTATCCATAGAGCTATTGCCTGAAAAGAGATGTAAGATAAGTTGAATTGTGCCAACAGATACCGCTTCAATTGTCTTGAGACTTGCAATTGCTGCATCGAACAGAGATATATGCTTGCCAATCGTTAGAGCAACGGCAATAATTAAAAAGGCAAAGACAATATTAAAAATAGAGCCTGCAGAGATAATTATACCTCTCTTCCATCTATCTTCTTTTAAGAACTCCAGAGATTCACTTTCATCTTTGTTTTTTGAGAAACTTACAAAGCCTCCAAGAGGCAGAAGCCTCAATGTAAATTCTGTCTCTCTATGCTTGAAGATGGTTGCTATTTTTGGACTGAAGGGAAAACCAATAGAGAATTCATAGGCATTAATTCCAAGCCTTCTGGCAGCAATAAAATGCCCTAATTCGTGTATCAAAACAACAATCGTAAAAACAAAAAGAAACGCAAGTATTGAAATCATTTAACTAACCACTATTCACCAGTTACTATTTACTGCTTTTAAATGGTCGCAGTTATTGAACGCTGTTCAAACCCTATTTTGAGAAAAAGCTAGCCTCTTAAACTCCTGACAAAAAGTATTTTAATTGAGAAGCACAAAGATGGCAAGGAAAATTGTTGGAGATGCCCGAATCCTTACCCCCTTCCTCACTAACTTCCGATATTGGCTACAGGCTAAAAGAAGTGCGATAGTATTTGTCTATAATCTTTTTGCTTTTAGCCTACTGTTAGGGGAAGGGGTCGCCGCTTTTTTATTTTAATTTCTGGAAATTCTTTTTCAAGTAGGTCAATCTTTTCCCTGATGGAGAGTTTAGATAAATCTTTTGAAACTGTTTCTCTTATATCTCTCATCATTTTTACTGAATCAAATCTTTTAGTCTTCATTGATTACCTCCATCGGGGTTCTGATTTCAATCAGTTGATACCCTTCTTTCAGATTAACAGAATTAAACCCACGAATTTTATGGACATTCACAATATGCTTGAAATTCCAGCTTACTACGATGTCAGCCTTCTCAGCAGTAGCAATAGCAATATGCTCCGCATCCAAAAGATGATTCGGTGAAATCACCCCATCTTCAATATATTTTTGAGCCAATTCTTCTGCCTCTTCTGTTAATCCCACAAATTCAATGTATTCTTTTGGGATTTCATCAAATTTCTTTCTTACATTTTCTGGTGCCTGCTTTAGTTCTTTTAAAGTTAAATTTGAAACCATAGCAATCTTCTTGCCTATGATGAAATCATTGAACAATAAATTGGAATATTTTCCGAATTCATCGTCAAAGCAGCCACCTATCATTGATGTATCTATGTAAACCCTAAATTTCAACATTGCCTATGCCTTTCTAATTCTATTATATCTATCATAATTTTGACGGCAAAAATTTCTGCTAACGGGTAGCGGGTTGCTGATGTAGCGGTTTAAATGCTTCGTCAGTGTCCCCCGCTATTAAAGTAAATTAAAAGTTACACAGTTTTATTTTGCACTGTCCACCCGCTTTTGCCAAGTCCTTGTTGGCAGCCGTTTTTCTCTCTGTCCATCGTTTATTTTTTGTCCTCAATTTGCACTGTTATTTTTGTGTCAAGTAGTTTCGCAATTCTTTCCAAATAATCTTTTTTCAGTTGTGTGCTATGGTTAATGTCAATATACAGAGATGTGTTGGATATTTGTTTATATTTTTTCTTGATACCAACATTGTATGCTTTGTCTGAAATTAGAGGTGCGCCATTTCTTACTTGTAACCGTTTCACTTTGTCAATGCCAAATTCTTGAATAGTTTTAATAAATGTATCTATTGCTTTGTATTCATTAATTATTCGTCCATTTGGCAGAGTAACTTTTAATCTTGTGTTACTTGCCCGCACATTATTTTCAATCGGTAAGGTAGTTGTAAAATTGTCGGCAGGTTCTTCATCTTCTTCAGTGTCTTGTATTGCTTTGTCAGCATTTAAGAAGGTAACAACAAAATCGTCCGTTGGTCTGAATCCGCAATGTTTTTCTGTCTCGTCGGCGAGTAACCGAATAAATTCAGGCGTGGGTTTATTTAAAAGATTTTTCCAAACAACGGGTAATGAATTTTCAATTTCTCCTTGTCTGTTTTTGCTTTTTAAAGTTTCTTCGGCAATACGAATTGATTTGTCAGATAAAATATTTTCTTTAGATAGAAATTGAATTAACTTTTCGGAAATTTCCCCTTCGTTCTGACTTTTAAAGTCAATAGTGTAAAACTTGCGATTTGTCCACGCACCTTTTTGTAACGGCAAGTAAAACCACCAAGTAACGCCATTTGTCAGAATTGCAAGTTGCACACCTTCTTTAAATGAATAGTTGAGTAATTGCTCTTGATGTTTCTCAAGATTTTCTTCTGGCTTTTTTGCTTCAATAAAAACTTTGTTGGTATTGTTATTTCGTAAAGAATAATCCACTCGCTTGCCTTCTATGGTGTATTCTGGAAAAACTTCATCTCTGTCAAAAATATTCCAGCCAAGGTCTGCGAGTAGTTGCAAAATAACTGTCTGCTTAATTGCTGTTTCGTCAAATTGCTCAACAGTTTTTGATTTTATGATTTCAACTGTGGAAATTAATTTGTCTGCTGTCATGGGTTATGTTTTTTTATGCCTACTGTTTCGATTTTTGGCTGTCCCGTTGTCGGTAGCGCTGTCGTTTCTAAAATGGCACACATCTGGATTTCCTCACCTGTAAAAGCTTTCAAAATCTTTTCAAGAGTTCTATCCGAACATGGAAAACTCCAATACTTTTTATCAGGGTGTCATCTATGTCCCTCAATAGTTTTAACCATAACAACAAATTTAGGGTCATACGAAAAAGTAACCATTATTTCCTCTTATTTTATTTTTCCTATAAACTCTTTTGCCTTTTTTAAAATATCTTTTACAACGGTGGTATGGGTTAAAAGCCCTCTATAATAACCTGCAATATGAATTTGTGCTTCGAATTCTCTATTAAGCTTACCATTACGAATAGCAAGATGTTTTTTCAATGCGTCTCGATAGGCGTCAATTGATCCTTCGGCTTCGCTTAGGACAGGTTTTGGAAGCTCTTTTTTGGTTAATCCTCTTCTTATGGGGGCTTAGTTTATAGCCTCCAATATGGCAAGATAAGCAGTTCCAAAGGCTTCCCTAACATATTTAACATCTGCATACCTCTCGTTTTCAATAGGAGCTTTATTTAGAATTTCTTTTGCATTTTGCAGGTATCTTAATGGTTTTTTCATTTTTACAAAGCGATTTCTATTAATGGTCGGGGCGAGAGGATTCGAACCTCCGACCCCCTGCGCCCAAGGCAGGTGCGCTAGCCAGACTGCGCTACGCCCCGAATCAATATACTTACATAACCTACCATATTAATTATAGTTTTGCAATAACCCGGAGCTATTCTTTTCCTCAACTCCCCTTTTCTCATCTACTGTAAAGAGTATAAGCATTCCCACAATGAAAAATAAAGTGACAGATAGTATCCCTGCCTGAACACTCTTTGTCCAATGTATTATCAGTCCATAGATGAGAGGTCCGAATATTGAGGCGAATCTCCCTGAGATTGCATAAAATCCAAAGAACTCGGCAGCCTTTTCATTTGGCGTCAATGCCCCGCATAGAGAACGGCTGATTGCCTGACTCCCGCCAAGGACTGTGGAAGCAATCATCCCTAATATCCAGTATTCAGTTTTCATGTCCCAGATAATTCCGAGGAAGTATGCCCATAAAGAAACAAAACACCATATTACAAGTGAGATTATTAAGGCAATCTTTTTGCCGGTTGCATCGGCAAAATGACCAAAGATTATTGAGCCTGCAAAGGCAATAAACTGAATCATAAGGAAAAACATTATAATCTCATCTGTCCCCATTCCTACCACCTCTGCACCGAAGATTGAAGCCATGATAATAACCGTCTCTATGCCGTCATTGTAAATAAGAAATGCAATAAGGAATTTAAAGAGTTCTTTGTGATGTTTTAGGGATTTAAGGGTGTTAGCAAGTCTTTTTATTCCAACAATGATATAAGATTCTCCTTCAGGAAGTTTACTGCCAAAAGACTTTTCCCTTACAAACAAAAAAGTCGGTATGGAAAAAATGAACCACCACACAGCAACAGAAAGAAAACAGTCCTGAACTGTAAAATAACCTTTCGGAAGACCTATCAGGTTTGGAAATTGAAGCATTATCAGATTTATCAGAAGGAGAAGCCCTCCGCCGATATATCCAAGACCCCAGCCGAGTGATGAGATTCTCCCGATATTTTTTTCTGTTGAGATTTGTATAAGGAATGAATCGTTAAAGACAATAGAGGCTGAAAAGCCAATTAGGGCAAATATAAAAAATAGCGAGCCAGTCAGCCAATTACCTTCGCCAACAAAAAATAAAAGTCCGCTGAATATAACACCCAAATAGCAGAAGAAAATCTGAAAAATGCGTTTTTTTGCCGAAAAGTCTGCGATTGCACCTAAGAATGGAGAGATAACAGCAACTATAAGCATTGCAATTGAAACGATAAAATCCCAGAGTGCAGCCCCGTGAATATTGACTCCAAGGATATTAACACCCTTTTCGCCTCCTGCAACAACCTGTGCAAAATATTTGTTGTAAATAACCGAGAGTATTACTGTAGCAAAGGCAGAGTTTGCCCAGTCATACATCCCCCAACTTACAGTCTCAAGCCTGACTATTTTCTGTTTATTTTCCATTTGCTATATACTACCATATAGGACAGATTTTCGTAGATGCATGCGTTAATTAATTTGAAATCATAATAATCTTCATTTATCTGCGTCCTGATATTTTTTTATGAACAAAAAATTCTATGACTATGCAGGGGCTGTCCATTTCCACTCAAATTACTCCTACGATGGGAATGTTTCAATAGATAGGATTGTGGAAGATGCAAAAAGTGCAGGGCTTGATTTTATAATGCTCACCGACCATTTCAGGCTCGATGCAAAGAGGGATGGGCATGAGGGGTGGCATGGAGATGTTCTATTAATCGTCGGGGAGGAGATTTCACCAAGATATAACCATCTTTTGGCATTTGGCATAAGAGAGCCGATAGTTACAAAGAGATATGAGGACAAGCCACAGGAATATATTGATGAGGTAAACAATCAGGGAGGCTTCGGCATAATCGCCCATCCTGACCACGAAGGGACTGAACTTTTTGGAGTAAAGCCATTTCCGTGGATAGACTGGTCTGCAAAGGGATATACAGGCATGAGCATCTGGAATTTGCAGACCGACTGGCAGGATAAACTTAAAGGATACCCTTCTGCAATTTTCAGCTACTTCTTTACTTCCTATTGTCTATCAGGAGCAAGAGAAGTTACACTCAAACGATGGGATGAGTTAAATATGGCTCGTCAGGCTCACCATGAAAGAGTTACAGGTATCGGAGAGATAGATAACCACAATGCTAAAAGAAAATTTTTTGGACTGAACTTTTATATATTCAACTTCATATACGCCTTTAAAACAATAAGGACACATATACTTACTGAAAAGCCTTTCAATCGCAATCCCCTCACCCACCCCTCCCCCTCAAGGGGGGAGGGCGAGGGAGGGGGTGAAGATATAGAAACTGTGTATCAGGCAATCAAAGAGGGTAGGGTATATGTGGCACAGGAATACTGGAATAGTGCAAAGGGATTTTCATTTTCAATTGGAGATGGTGAAAGTGAGGCTGGTATTGGAGGAGAATTTTTATTGAAAGACAAGCCAGCCTTCATTAAAGTAAATATTCCTGCGAAGGGGTTAATCAGAATTATATGTAATGGGGAAAAAATTTATGAAACACCAGCTACCGGATGTAGCCTGGATATAAAAGAAAAGGGAATTTACAGAGTAGAGGTATATCAAAAGATATTCAGAAAATACAGACCTTGGATATACTCAAACCATATAAATGTTAAGTGACATTATCACAAGACTCTCTTATAGCAAAATTTATAATATCAGCTAAATACCTCACTGTAGTCCACTTCAATCCCATCTTTGACCTTTTTGTAATATATAATCTTTACATCTATACTCTCACTTAAAGACTTTTTTACCTTATAGGTGTCTGGCTTTATTGAAACTGGAATATCGCCAATATAACCGTCAATTCCTTTTGATTCAGCAACATTATCTGATAGCCTGTAATCAAGCCCTTTAATCTCAGAAACTTTCTTCAAAATTGCCTCTTGAAATTTAAGCCCAAGAAATGTCTTTACGATTACGAGGTCTTTTACCCATTCATTGACCATATCTTCATCAATCTTATTTATTGCATCTTTGATATTTTTAACCATCTCCATGATTTTTTCTTTGGCATCTTTGATTGCATCAGGATATTTCTCAAGATACCACAGTTCCCATTCACCTATAGTTTTCCCTGAAAATTCCTGTATCAAATCACTCAACTGCCCGACAACTCTTGGTCTTGTTCCCTGTGCATTCTGATTTGCAAGATTAATTATTTGAGTTACATATTTTGGGAATGATGGAGATGGAATCTCTAATGCTTTCCTGATTTCTTCATTTGTAAGCTTTATTATCTTCATTCTATTTGCCTTGAATTGCAATAAATCTATGTTTGCATTTGAAGTTAAGTGAAGAATCTACCAGAGCCAATTTATTTTTAATCAGATGGGCATTTATGAAGGTTTTATTTTTCAAATAAAGGTAACATAACAGATTGCCTCCCTCATCATATTTAATAGCATCAAATCTAAGAAATACTTTTTGCCCTTTTAATTTCTTATTCAAAAATTGAATTGCATCTCCATTTATTTCCTTTTTTTCTTTAACTCCGATAAGCCTGACTTTTAGGTCATTATTTAGAGCTATAATCTCCGGGCTTATTACTTCTTTAACTGAATAGTATTTCTCTCGTTGATGTTCTGAATTATCTATTTTTGAGCCGAATTTTAATTTCTTTGGGTCAATCTTTTTGTCAAACCTGACAGGGTCTTTAAAGATGTATGGCAGATCATTAATCTCTTTTTTGTAATCTACAGATTTATTTTTCTGGAAGATTATTTCATAATCCTTTGGGCTTCTATCCCTGATAAAAGCATTCAGGGACAGGTTTACACCAAGTTTTTCTTTTATGACTGGCAGAAAATCCTTATTGGTTTCATATCCAACAGAATTTCTTTCCAATTTCTTTGCAGCGAGGCAGGTTGTCCCGCTTCCTAAAAATGGGTCAAGGACTGTATCCCCTGAAAAGCTGAACATTTTAATCAATCTTTTCGGCAATTCCTCTGGAAACATAGCAAGATGTTTATTCTGTCTTTCACCAGAGAAATTCCAGTGTCCATAAAAATATTCATTCCATTCCTTTGTGGTAAGTTTTGACTTTTCCTTTACTTCTTTACTTACCTTTGGCGGCTCACCAAGTTTCTTAAAAATTAAAATGAACTCATAATCAAGCTTTATAATTCCATTTCTGGGGTAAGGAAAAGACCCCATAATTGTAGCACCGCCTGTTGTATTGCAGGTTGTAACCTTCTGCCAGATAATAGCCCCCATGTAATCAAATCCGATTGTTTCGCAGAACTTAATTATCTCCTCTCTTATTGGAATTACCTTGTATCTCCCATAATAAACTGAACGAGCAAACTGGTCTCCAATATTAATGCACAGACGACAGCCTTTATGTAAAACCCTGTAGCACTCTTTCCATACAAGATTGAGGTTATTAATATAATCCTCATAGCTGTCATTAAACCCGATTTGACTGCCGTTGCCATAGTCTTTCAATTGCCAGTATGGAGGGGAGGTAATGGCGAGATGAATACTCTCATCCTTAAGCTCCTCCATCCTCCTGCTGTCACCGATGATTATGGTGGTTTTATTTTTCATCTTGCAATCCAGTTTCCATTTTCGTCAAAATTTAATGACCATTGAAAACCGCAGGCATTCCAGATTAAATCAAATAATGGTCTTAATATTTCTTCGGCTTTGATGTCATAATTTTCTACAACTGCCTCAGGCAATAAAAGCAAATCACGGTCAATAGGATGTTGTGGGTAATCACCGTAAGGGTCGTCAATTCCCATTATATAACCTTTTACACCGAGCAGACTTAGAAAAACGAATATTGGCGGGTCAACTCTTAATTCAGATAAGACTTTTAAATATGAACTGAATACTTCAAAGAGCTTCTTTTCAAAAACATTTGGTATAAAGAATCTTTTTTCTCCATCCCTTATTTCTCTGGGTCTTATTAAAAAACTCTCAACTGCTTCAATAATTCCATTTCTGTATAGTTGAACATAAGAACGAAATCTTCCATCAGAGCCACCAGAATAAGTTAAAAATCCATCCAAATTAAATCTCCAATTGCATCCATTAGAATTAATAGGGATTAATTTTTCAGGGTGAGATGTAATGCAGTTAATATCATAATTTTGCGAGGGATTAAAAGAATTGATTGGAATTAAATGGAGCACAATCTTTGGATTTTGATAAAGCGGTATGGGTGTCTCATCTGCAAAGATATTAGAAATTCTATCAATTCTAAATTTTCTTATTCTTTCAGCAATGGTCTCTGTCAAATTAAAAGCTATGCGTAATTCATCTACATCCATCTCATATTTGCCAGATGAATTCCTGGCATGGAATTTGGAATTACCTCCATAGATAACCCTGTGAGGACCTATCCAGCTTTTTGGAACTCTAATAAGAATTGCAAATTTTGAATTACTAAGAGAAATTGGCTGTATGGTAGTAGATAATAGTCTTGGTTCAATTCCATCTCTAATAATGTTATCAAGCCGTGTTTTTTCTTTGTCAGCATTTTCTACTTCTATCCCCTCAATTGCTTTCGGTTCTCCAGTTTGGTTATCTTGACTAATTCCAAAAATTAAATCGCCTCCGCTGCTATTGGCAAAGGATGTAATATCTGCAAGAAACTCTTTTTTAGCAGAATCCGAATTATCGGGTAAATCCCTTTTATAATCAATTGTCTTGCCCTCAAAAACTTTATCGTTAATTAAAGCTTGAAGGTCAGATTCTTTAATTTCTTCGATTTTTTTATTGATCATATTTTTATAGTTTTATATGTTGCAACAGGCTCTGCACAAATACTCAAGAAATCCTCGGCAAGCTGTCTATCATCTTCTGCAATTTCTTTGTAAATCCTCTCCGCTTTCTTAATAGCCTGTTGCTTCTTGTGCCCAGTAATCATTTTTGTAATGCATCCCTGATAACATCTCACCAGACAGGATGAATCCCCTCAATATTTTTGAAATGTTTTATATCAAATGTGGCTACTTTCTTAAAATCCTTTGCCTTCATATAAGTAATATTATATGCATCAATGAAATCCATACTTCCTGAGATATACAGTTTAATCGCCTCTTTGAGCCTCGTATGGTTAGCTACTCTAATGCTTCGTGTTTCAAGGATTGTTTCAACTACTTCCTCTATCTCTGTTTTTGTAAAACCATAGTATGATTCAAGCACCCAGACAATTTCAGCAATTACCATCTCGCTTGTCTCAAGTCTTATCTCTCCCTTCTCTGCCTTTTCAAAAAGCCCTTTAGCCTTTTGATAAAATGGTTCCACATCTCTGACAAAAAATCTTAAGAATACATTTGTATCAACAAAAACTGGCTCACCCATCCTTTAACTCCTCTTTGGCAATTCTTTTTGAAACTGCCTTTTTTGTAAACTCCCTCTCGCTTCCAACTCCAATCTTTCTCCCTCTGGCAATTCCACCGAGATTGAGTATAGATTTTCTTTCCTTCTTCTTTAAGATTAACATATTACTCCTTATCTCAAAGATAAGGTTATCCCCTTCCTTAATGTGAAGCTTTTCCCTGAATGGTTTAGGTATTGTGACCTGACCTTTTGTTGTTATTGTTGGCATTTCTTACCTCCTTAATAGTATTACCTTAATTATAAGTATTACCTCTGTAAAAGTCAAACTTATGAGGCATTGTAAGACTTAACTTCAAGTTTGAGTTTTTCAAGTTCTCTTAAATCATATCCCGAATAGAGGTAATAATAAACGGAATTATTTGTGAGGAGCAAATCAATGTTTTTACTGATAATTCCCTTTGCCAACAATTCATTCCACATCTTTGTATTCGGTATTGGTGAGAATTCTGTGAGGTTTATGTTTACACTGAGGGACTTGAGAAATTTGACGCCTTCTTTTACTTCATTGAGACTCTGTTCAGGAAGTCCATACATGAGATAGACGCCAAGCTCTTTTTTCGTAAAGCCTGACTTTTTTAGGATAGTAATTGCATTTTCAAATTCATCTGTTCTTACTTTACCTCCTGTGAGCCTCTGTCTTTCAGGGGAGATAGTTTCAAGACTCAATCTCAGTGTCTTAAAACCTGATACTTTCATTAACATTGCAAGTTCATTATCAATAAATCTCACATGAATACCGTTTGGTGCATGAAATCTGACAGTTAAGCCTTTTTGTATGACTTTTTTAAGGATTGGTTTGAGATGGTTGTCACTGTCTGTTAGCAAGGCATCGTCATAAAATGCAAAATCTCTTATTCCAAGATTAAAGAGTTCTTCAATTTCACTAAATGCCTCTTCAGGGGTTTTTCTTATAAAATCCTTATTCAAAAGCTTTGATGCACAGTAGGTACATGAGAAGATACAGCCAGTGGTGGTCAAAAGCGGTGCGAATTCCCATTGGGAGAGTCCAAGTTTGTAATAAGCCTTTTTGTCTGAGTTCTTATTCAGTCTTAAGCCAAAATTTCTTATCACAGCCTCAAGCCCGTTTTCTGCACTTCCTTCATAAATAAGGTCAGCACCTGTGTTTTTGAGTGCATGGTCAGGACAGAGTGTTGCATATATGCCGCCAATGATAATTGGAGTATCACCTGCCAATTTTCTAACCTCCTTAACAGTCTCAGCTACTCCTGTATACCAGTATGTCATTATTGAAGTGACAAAAATAATATCTACCGGCATTATTGATTTAAGTTGAGATTGAAATTCATCAGGAGTTATCCCATATCTACAGAATTTTCTTGGAATCTGTTTTAAGACTAAAGGTTTTTGGATTTGCTGTCTGTTATATTTTCCTGTCCCGTAGGACTTATTCTTTATAGTTTTTAGGCAGTCTATATAGAAGATTTCAGATTCAAATTGGCTTAAGTTTTCAGCTACTCTCAGTAAGCCGAGAGGGGATGACCACAAATTAAGTGATGAAAAATCATGTATCCACGGATTTACGAGCAATGCCCTGAGTTTATCGAAGGGAAGACATCTCATGTTTATTATTATAATCCCCTTTTTAACCAATTTTTGAGATATAATTTTTATAATTTATGTTATAACATAATAGGAAAATGGATTGTTAAGGGGAGGGATTTGAGATGATAAGAGAGGCAATTGCAAAGGTCATAGAGAAAAAAAATCTGACAGAGGCTGAGATGGTCGGCACTTTTGATGAGATTATGAGTGGCGGTGCAAGCCCTGCCCAGATAGGTGCTTTTATAACTGCCTTAAGGATGAAGGGAGAAACCATAGAAGAGATCACAGGTGCTGCGAGGGTTATGAGGGAGAAGGCTCTGCATATAAAGACAAAGGCTAAGATGATTGTTGATACATGCGGGACAGGTGGTGATGAATCAGGGACATTCAATATATCAACGACAGCGGCTTTTGTAGCGGCAGGTGCAGGGCTTACAGTTGCAAAGCATGGCAATAAGTCCGTATCAAGCAAGTCAGGAAGTGCTGATGTATTGAGGTCTCTCGGCGTTAATATTGAGGTAGAGGTATCTCATGTAGAGAGGTGTCTTGATGAAATCGGCATAGGTTTTCTCTTTGCACCGCTTCTGCATGGTGCAATGAAGCATGCAATAGGTCCCAGAAGAGAGATAGGGATACGGACAATATTCAATATTTTGGGTCCGCTGACAAATCCTGCCGGGGCGCACTCACAGGTGCTCGGCGTTTACGATGCTAAATTAACTGAGCCTCTATCAAGGGTTCTGCAGAATCTCGGAAGCACTCATGTGTTTGTCGTGCATGGTGCAGATGGGCTGGATGAGATAACACTTACAGGAAAGACCTATATATCGGAGCTTAAATATGGGGAGATAGGAAATTATGAAATCCTTCCCGAAGATTTTGGTTTTAAAAGATGTAAGAAAGAAGAACTTCTTGGTGGGGATTCGGAGACAAATGCCCGAATTACGCTTGATATACTGAAAGGTGAAAATGGTCCCCACAGGGATATTGTCCTTCTCAATGCCGGTGCCGCGATTGTAGCAGGGGGGAAGGCAAAGGATTTAAGAGAGGGATTGAAGGCTGCATCTGAATCTATAGACTCAGGGATGGCAATGAAAAAACTTGATGGCTTGAGAAGACTGACTAATGAATATAGGGAATCATAAATTAAGTGTCAGTGAATAGTGTCAGCGACAGTAAAAAAAACTGACACTAAAAACTGACACTGACACTGATATATGCTTTCAAAAATAATCAAAAGTAAAAAAGAAGAGGTAGAATATTTAAAAACAAAAACTCCTGTTTCGGAACTCAAATCAAAGATAAGAGATATGGAAGAGACAAGGGGATTTTTGAAGGCACTGAAAAAGGATGAGGGTCAGAAGGAGAGGACAACTAAAATTATTGCAGAGATAAAAAAGGCATCTCCATCAAAGGGGATTATAAGGGAGGATTTCAACCCCTTCAAAATTGCTGAAATATATCAGGAGAACGGGGCATCTGCAATTTCTGTCCTTACTGATAAGCTTTATTTTCAGGGCGATATCAATTACATTCCAGATATAAAAAAGATTGTTACTTTGCCTCTCTTAAGAAAGGATTTTATTATCCATGAATATCAAATCTTTGAGGCGAGAGCATACGGGGCTGATGCATTTCTCCTTATTGCAGGCATACTGGAAAAAAATCAGATGAAAGATTATATTCATATCGGTTCAGAACTGGGGATGCCTGCACTTGTAGAGGTTCATAAAAAAAACGAATTGAATGATGTCCTGTCAATAAAGGCAGATTTAATAGGGATTAACAACAGGGACCTTGATACCTTTAAGGTTGACATAAGAACAACTGAGAAATTGATAGAATATATACCGGAAGACATAACAGTTGTAAGTGAGAGCGGGATAGAAAAGAGGGACGACATATTGCATCTTAAGGAGATTGGTGTTGATGTATTTCTGATAGGCGAGTTTTTGATGAAAGAAAAAGATATTGGGAAAAAACTTAAAGAACTTATTGGCATTTCGTCAAAAGAATGACCTCTAACAATAATTTGACATAAGATGTTCCACAGGTATTGTCCATTTGAAGGTTAGGTAGTATAATAATATCAAAGAGTTAGTTAATAGTTGTCTGTTGTTTGTTTTTGTGGCACACCACTTGCAAAAATATTTATCAGTCAGTAATAGTTTGTCTCAATAGATTTATTTTCGTATAAATTTTTTAGGAGGTTCCAATGGCGGCAGAAGAAAAAAAAGAAACAGTAGCAGAAGAACCCAAAGGAGGCAAGTCATTTGTAAAGATAATTATAATTGTCCTTGTAATTTTGATATTACTGGCTGTTCTTGGTGTAGGCGGGCTGATTGCCTGGAAAAAATATATTGCACCGGCTATCGGAATGGCACCTCATGAGGGAGGGGCAGTAGCTAAGAAGGAGAAAGAGGAGAGTGGCACAACACTGGGACCAATGCTTCCTTTAGAACCATTCATAGTAAATCTTGCAGAGCCGGGAGGAAAGAGGTTTATAAAGGTAACGATGGAGATTGAATTGGGGAGTAAAGAACTGGATGTAGAATTTAAAAATAAACTCCCTCAATTCAAAGACCACATTATAACTGTATTGAGCAGTAAGACAATGGATGAGGTAATAACTGCTGAGGGGAAGTTTAAGCTTAAAGAAGATATAATGGCGAGAATCAATCAGAATCTTAAAACAGGTGTTGTAAAGAATATCTTTTTTACAGAGTTTGTAGTGCAGTAAACCAGTGTTAGTGTCAGTGGTCAGTGTCAGCAAAAATCCTTTAACTGACACTTACACTAATTACTGACACTAAAGTGTGGGGTTTTTATGGCACAGATTTTATCACAGGAAGAGGTAGATGCCCTTCTGAGGGGCGTGACCGACGGAGAGATTGAAACAGAGACAGAAGAGGCCGTTGATGAGTCAGGTATTGTATCTTATGACCTGACAAGCCAGGAGAGGATTATCAGGGGGAGGATGCCGACCCTTGATATAATTAACCAGAGGTTCACAAGACTTTTTAGAAACTCCCTCTCTTCATCACTCCGCAAGGTGCTTGATGTGAGCACGGTCTCTACCGATACAGTGAAGTTTGGAGAATTTATAAAATCCCTTCCGGTGCCTGCAAGCCTTCATATATTCAAGATGGATCCATTAAGAGGGTTTGCCCTGTTTATTGCAGAGAGCAAGCTTGTGTTTGCACTTGTGGATACATTTTTCGGCGGCGGCGGCAATGTATCCATGAAGATAGAGGGCAGGGACTTCACTACGATTGAGCAGAGGATGATAAAAAAGGTGGTACTTATGGCACTTGAGGACTTAGAAAAGGCATGGAAGCCTGTTCATAATGTAACCATAAGTTTCGTGAGGTCAGAGGTAAATCCGCAGTTTGCAGCAATAGTGCCGCCTACCGATGTAGTTGTAGTAATACTCTTTGAAATTGAGATGGACCAGGTATCAGGCACTATTACCGTATGTCTCCCATATTCCACAATTGAACCTATTATTGGAAAACTAAAGGCAGGATTCCAGAGCGACCAGTTAGAGGTTGACCAGCTATGGATAAAGAGGCTCAGGGAGAGGATGCTTGAGGCACAGGTAGAGGTTGTCGTTGAATTGGGTAAAGCAATAATTACAAGTAAAGACCTCGTGAATTTTAAGGTCGGCGATATAATTCAACTGGACAATGATGTTAATGATGAGTTGAATGTAAAAGTAGAGGGAGTTTCAAAGTTTAGAGGATACCCCGGCACCATGAAGGGGAGTAAGGCTGTCCAGGTATCCTCTATAATAGCAAGGGGAGGGAAGAAATATGGCTGATGAAGAAAAGACTACATCAGAAGGAGGGGCAGAAGCCTCTTCAGGGTCAGGCTTTGAAGATATCTCCTGGGAAGATGCAGCATCTGATTTAGAAAAACAGAAAGAAATGCTCAGGGCTGATGCAGAAAAACCGAAGGAAGAGACACAACCTGCTAGGTATGAGGCACCTGCCGCTGTATCGGTTGCAGAAAAAGATACAAGAAATATTGACCTCATTCTTGATATACCGCTTCAGGTTAGTGTTGAACTGGGAAGGACAAAGATGCTGATAAATGACCTGCTTCAGCTTGGACAGGGGTCAGTTATTGAGTTGTCAAAGTTAGTGGGTGAACCTCTTGAAATTTTTGTGAATGAGAAATTAGTTGCAAAGGGTGATGTTGTGGTAGTAAATGAAAAATTTGGCGTCAGGTTGACTGATATTGTCAGTCCGGTAGAGAGGATTGAGA
Organism: Nitrospinota bacterium; assembly: GCA_016234205.1. Taxonomy (GTDB): domain Bacteria; phylum Nitrospinota; class Nitrospinia; order UBA9942; family UBA9942; genus UBA9942. The sequence continues at coordinate 18,467 of JACRGN010000001.1, forward strand.
CTCTGAAGTAGGAGAAAATAAAATGACCAAAAACCTTATTAAAACCACAGATGAACACAGATTAGCACAGACGCCGTTCCTGCGAAAGCAGGAATCTATTTCCTTATACTGGATTCCCGTTTTCACGGGAATGACATTTCTGTGTTTATCTGTGGTTGTTTTTATGATGCCTTCTGAGACATGGGCGTCTCAGAACTATCTGCAAAATTTAAAGGTTTATAAAAACCCGGATGAACTGAGGGTTGTAATGGATTTCTTATCTCCAATTAAGGCAGAGCCTGTCCCATCATTCTATGAGAAGTCTGTTCAATTTGATATGCCGGACACATATATTCATCCTGCAAAGAGGGTATTTGAAGTAGGAGACGAATTTTTGAAATATGTATATGCCCTTCAGCATTCCAAAGACAAGGTCCGGATGAGATTATTAGTTTCACAGAGCGGCATTAGTTTAAAAGACAGGCTGTCAGTGCTGAGGGATGATAAAAACCTCATTATAGTAATTAAAAAGACAGCAGCATCTAAGGGTCAGGAGACTGCTGCCATTAAATCCAAAATTAAGAATATAAAACCTGTCCCCGAATTATTTAATCGGGGATCAGAAATCAATATTGCCGGTAGTCAAAAGGATTTAGAAATAAGAAGTCAAGAACTGGGAGAGGGTGATCTGAAGTTACAGATGCAGAATATAGCTTCAGAACCTGATACTCAACAATCAAAGGCTGATATTAATAATCCGGAGGGGACAAAGGCTGTAGAAAGTAAAATTGAAGAGGTTAAGCCGCAGCTTGCAATCCCGGATTCAAAAAACCAGACCTCAAATACGGAAACTAAGGGTGCAGGCAGCGGCTATTTAAAGTATCAAGAGCCTTTGCCTGTAGAGCCTCCTGATATGTCATCTGCTATTTTTAAAACTGTTACTGCCCTTGCAATAGTTCTTGCCGCTGTCCTGCTTATCTCCTATATTGCAAAAAAGGTTTTAAAGAAAAATGATATTGTATTTGGAAAAGATAAACTTATAAGGGTATTGGGAACCAGCTATATAGGTGTAAAGAAGGCAATAACCTTATTAGATGTGGCAGGAGAGGTTTTGGTTATAGGCGTGACCAACAATAATATAACCATGCTGACAAAACTTGAGAGTGAAGATGCTAAATCAAGGATTCAAGGGGTTAAGGGGTCAAGGGGTCAAGGGAGTGACTTTTCTTCTCACTCGAATCCTCGAACCCTTGAATCCTCGAACCCTGCTCCAAAAGAAGAGATGGTTGCACAGATAGTCAGGACGATTCAGGAAAAAGTAAGGAAGTTAAAGAGGATACAGTGAAAACAGAAGACAGAAGACAGAAGACAGAAGACAGAAGAAATTTCAAATTTCAAATTAAAAGGAATTTTGCATTTTGCACTTTTCTTTTCCTACTGCTTACTATCTACTGCTTACTGCCTGCTGAAGTGTATGCCCAGTCTATCCCTATCCCTACTGTTACAATCGGAGTTGGCGAGACTGAGAAGCCTGGACAGGTGTCTACAGCCATTCAGATACTTTTCCTCTTGACTATTCTATCTCTTGCGCCTGCAATCCTCGTTATGCTTACATCTTTTACAAGAATCATTATTGTTTTATCTTTTTTGAGGCAGGCGCTTGGCACCCAGCAGATGCCTCCCAATCAGATACTTATAGGGCTGGCACTCTTCCTTACATTTTTCATAATGTCTCCTGTATGGAATAATATTAACAGCAATGCGCTGCAGCCTTATTTGAGGGAAGAGATTTCACAGGATATAGCTCTTAAGTCTGCATCAGAGCCGTTACGGAATTTCATGCTGAGGCAGACAAGGGAAAAAGACCTCGCCCTCTTTGTAAATATGGCGAAGATTGAGAAACCTAACGGCCCTGCAGATGTGCCTCTCTATGTGATTATCCCTGCATTCATGATAAGCGAATTGAGGGTTGCATTCCAGATAGGATTTATGATTTATATCCCATTCCTTGTCCTTGACATGGTAGTGGCGAGTGTTCTCATGTCTATGGGTATGCTGATGCTGCCCCCTATTATGATATCCCTTCCATTTAAGCTGATGCTCTTTGTTCTTGTGGACGGCTGGTATCTGATAGTAGGGTCGCTTGTGAGGAGCTTTTCATGACAAATTTAAATATCAGAATTCAAGAACAAAAGAAAAAGATTATTAACCACAGATGGACACAGATAAACACGGATAAAAATTTTAAAAAAAAGATTTTGGTCTGTGAAAGTCCGTGGCTAAAAGGAATTATATGACTCAGGAGTTTATTTTAGATTTTGGGAGAGAGGCGCTGCAGACAACAATATTGGTTTCTGCACCTATGCTCGGCTTCGGGCTTGTGATAGGGGTTATTGTAAGCATCTTTCAGGCTGTTACATCTATTCAGGAGATGACCCTGACATTTATTCCGAAGATACTTGCGGTTATGCTTGCCATGGTGCTTTTTTTCCCATGGATGCTTCAGCTTATGCTGAGCTATACATCAAAGATAATTATTAATATACCAATGTATATCAGATAAAAATTTATGTTATTTGATTTTCCTTTACATAGAATGCAGCAGTTTATATTTGTATTTGTCAGGGTAGGGGCAATACTTATCTCATTACCTTTCTTCGGGAGTGGGAATGTTCCTGCGAGACTTAAGACAAGTCTTGCCTTTCTCGTCAGCCTCATAGCATATCCATTAATAAAATTTGACGGCATAATATTTCCGTCGGGTGTATTCCCTCTCTCTATAGCACTATCATCCGAGGTGTTTATAGGGCTTATCATAGGACACGCATCCCGTCTGGTCTTTGCAGGAGTTCAAATGGCGGGGCATTTGATAGGATTTCAGATGGGATTCGGTATCGTAAATGTGATTGACCCATCTACAAGCTCTCAGGTCTCAGTGACATCTCAGTTTGAGAATATCCTCGCAATGCTTATATTCCTTTCAATTAATGCCCATCACTGGTTTTTAAAAGGTATTGTTGAAAGCTTCAGCCTTGTCCCTTTGCTCGGATTTCATTTTACGGGCGCAGTTGCAAATATAATGATTGATATATTCAAGAATGTATTTATTATTGGCATCAAATTGGGGGCTCCGGTTATTGCAGCCCTCTTTTTTACTACCATAGCATTGGGATTGGTTGCAAGGACAGTCCCCCAGATAAATGTATTTATAATCGGCTTTCCCCTCCAGATTGGTATAGGCCTCCTGATGATGGGGCTCACTATGTCATTTTTCAATATGGCAATGAAGGGTGCATTCATTCAGATGGGGAATGATATGTATCTGCTAATGAAGGGAATGAGACAATAAATAAGGAAAGGCTAAGGTCAAGGTTAAGGCTAAGGAAAAGATTTTCTCAACCTAAACCTTAACCTCAACCTGTATTTTTTATGGCAGAGATAGACGATAAAGAGCAACGAAGTGAAGAGGCTTCGGAAAAGCGGCGCAGGGAGACGAGGGAGAAAGGCAGATTTGCCCAGAGCAGGGAGGTAACATCTGTTTTTGTCCTCATGGGGAGCCTCCTTACATTTTATTATTTTGGTATTTATACAGTGGATAAGCTTACCAAATTTATGCGTGGTGTTCTCTTAGAGTCAGCCACTTTCAGCATAACAGCTTCAAATGCCTACCCATTTATTTTTCAGATAATAAAAGAGTCCATAGTTATTATGACTCCTTTAATAGTAATCATCATTATAGCCGGCATAACTGCAAATATTATACAGGCAGGTGGAATTGTGTTTTCATTAGACCCCATTACACCTAAATTTTCAAGGATAGACCCCCTTAAGGGTATGGCAAGGATATTCTCCAAACAGGCTCTGGCAGAATTATTCAAGTCACTTTTCAAAATCGGGATTGTGAGCTTCATAGCATTTATTACAGTAAAGGGTGAATTTGACCATATCCCCTCTCTGATGGATATGGAGAATGGCCAGATATTATTATACATATCTCAAATCTCTTTCAAGATTATATTTCGGACATTCTTGGTTCTTTTGATACTTGCTGCAATAGACTTCGGATTTCAAAAGTGGAGTTTTGAGCAGAGCATAAAGATGACCAAACAGGAGATAAAGGATGAGAGAAAAGAGGCTGAGGGTGACCCGAGGGTAAAGGCAAGGATAAGGAGTATTCAGCTGCAGGTGGCAAGGAAAAGGATGATGGCAGCCGTACCAAAGGCAGATGTGGTTATAACAAACCCCATACATCTATCTATTGCAATTAAATACGATAGGGAAAAGATGCTGGCGCCTGAGGTCGTGGCAAAAGGGGCAGGGTTCATTGCTGAAAAAATAAAGGAGATTGCAAGGAAGTCAGGCATTCCGGTAGTAGAAGATAAACCTGTAGCGAGGATGCTTTATAAAACAGTGGATATAGGGAGTGCAGTACCGACTACGCTATACAAGGCAGTGGCTGAGATACTGGCGTATGTGTATAAACTAAAAAGCAAAGGTTAAGGCTTAGGTTAAGGTTTAGATTTCCTCAGCCTCAGCCTTGACCTTAACCTTAATATTATTTATGGCAGATAAAACAAAGTCAGTATCAACATTTACAAAATACAGTGATGCAGCAATAGCCGCAGCAGTGGTAGGCATACTGATTGTGATGATCATACCTCTGCCTACTATCATGCTTGATATACTACTCTCATTAAGTATAACCATTGGTATCATTATTCTGCTTGTATCAATGTATATACTCAAGCCATTGGAATTCTCTGTGTTTCCATCTTTACTGCTTGTAGTTACTCTTTACAGGCTTGCACTGAATGTGGCATCCACAAGGATAATACTCCTCCATGGCAGTGAGGGTCCGTCAGCAGCAGGAGAGGTAATAAAATCATTCGGGCAGTTTGTTGTAGGGGGAAATTATGTTGTAGGTGCGGTAGTATTTTTAATCCTTGTAATAATAAATTTTGTTGTTATCACAAAAGGCACGGTAAGGACATCAGAGGTAGCTGCAAGATTTACATTGGATGCTATTCCCGGCAAACAGATGAGTATTGATGCTGACCTGAACGCAGGGATAATAGATGAAAAAGGTGCAAGGGATAGGAGAAGAAAATTAGAGCAGGAGGCGGATTTTTACGGGGCTATGGATGGTTCTATAAGATTTGTAAGGGGGGATGCCATTGCCGGCATAATAATAACCGCCATCAATATACTCGGAGGTTTCTCAATAGGTGTCATCCAGCAGGGTATGGATATCAGAGAGGCTGCAGAGGTTTATACATTGCTCACAATAGGTGACGGGCTTGTAGCACAGATACCAGCACTTATTGTATCTACCGCCGCAGGTATAGTTGTTACAAGGGCGGCTGCAGAGGATAATCTTGGAAGGGAGATCTCAAAACAGCTCCTCTTACACCCGAGGGCGTTCGTTATTGCATCGGTGGTCCTCTTCTTCTTTGCAATGATTCCAGGGCTTCCACATCTTGCATTTATATTACTCGGCATGATTGCAGGCGGCATAGCCTATGTTACCATGCAGGCTCAGAGTGAAGCGGCAAAAGAGGAGAAGAAAAAAGAGGAGGAGGCTAAGGCTAAGGCACCGCTTCCAGAAAAGGTTGAGTCATTACTGCCTCTTGACCCCCTTGAGCTTGAAGTGGGCTATGAGTTAATCCCCCTTGTTGATGTAGAACAGGATGGGGAGCTTCTTGACAGGATAAAATCTCTGAGGAGACAGTTTGCACTTGAGATGGGGATTATAGTCCCCCCCATGCATATAAGGGATAATCTTCAGTTAAAGCCAAATGAATATACAGTCCTTATAAAGGGCGTTGTTGTTGCAAAGGGCGAATTGATGATGAATAGTTACCTGGCAATGAATCCGGGCACAGTGAGCAGAGAGATGGAGGGGGTGGCGACAAAAGAGCCGACATTCGGGCTTCCAGCCATCTGGGTTTCTGAAGGAGATAGAGAGGGGGCAAAGGCAGCAGGATATACTGTTGTTGATGTTACAACCGTTATTACAACCCATATTAAGGAGATTATAAAGACACATTCCCCTGAGCTTTTAGGCAGGCAGGAGGTTCAGTCACTTCTGGATAATCTAAAAGAGAGCCACCCGAAGGTTATAGAGGAATTGATTCCGAATCTCCTTACACTCGGAGGGGTTCAGAAGATACTCCAGAATTTATTAAAGGAGCAGATATCAATAAGGGACATACTGACAATATTGGAGACACTTGCGGATTATGCCCCTCTGACCAAAGACCCTGATATCCTGACCGAATATGTAAGGCAGGCACTGGCAAGGCCTATCACTAAACAATATCAATCCCCCGATGGAAGCATATCCGTTATGGTAGTTGACAGGGAGATAGAGGATATTATTGCAGGCTCAATCCAGCAGACGGCTCAGGGGTCATATCTGTCACTTGAGCCGACTACTGCACAGAAGATATTAAACAGGATAAAACAGGGGATGGAGAGATTTGGGGTAATAAGCACCCAGCCGATAATCCTTTCGTCACCGAGGATAAGGCTTCATCTAAAGAGGCTTACAGAGAGATTTATACCTAATCTCGTAATACTCTCACATAATGAGATTACATCAGACGCCCAGGTGCAGACACTGGGGATGGTGAGTTTGAAGTAAATAAAACAGGTTTAGGTTAAGGCTGAGGTTTAGAATTTCTAAAACCTTAACCTTAACCTTAACCTTAACCTACTATGATTGTAAAACGATTTGAGGCGGTAGATATGCAGGAGGCATTGAAGCTCATCAAGAGTGAGATGGGGTCAAATGCCGTTATACTCTCCACAAAAAGCATTAGGAAGGGAGGAGGCTCTTTCGGATTATTTGGAAGGCCTTTGATTGAGGTTACTGCTGCAATAGATAATGATAAGAAAATAGCGGCTAAGAATGAGGATTCAAAGGTAAGAAAACCCGACCCCTATTTCTCATATATCTCATCTCTGCTGTCACCAATGAAAGATGACATAAACGATTTAAAGGAAATTATAAAAAAATATAACTCCGACCCCCAAACTTCGAACTCCGAACCACGATTAAAGGCTGATGTAGAGGAACTAAAGTCCATGATGGGCTTTATTATAAAGCACTCTGGAATGGCGGAGGATTTTGCCATAGCCCCTGAATATCTGATTCCCTATCAGAGGATGATTTCAAATGGGGTTAGTGAGAAATATGCATCTGACCTTATAGACAAGACGCAAGATGCAAGAGGCAATATACAAGATGAAAATCTAATAATTGACAGACTGGCAGATGAAATTATGAAATCTGTAAAGACAAACGGGTCTATTAGTGATGAAAAAGGTGGTAGAAAGGTGATAGCATTTATTGGACCAACAGGTGTTGGCAAGACTACAACTATAGCAAAGATTGCAGCAGCCGAGACCTTTAATAAAAAGAAGGTGGCTATTATCACAGTCGATACATACCGTATTGCCGCAATTGAACAGATTAAGATTTATGCAAAGATAATCGGGATTCCTGTAGATGTTGTTTTGACTCCGGAGGAACTCAGGGTTACTATAGAAATGCACAGAGATAAAGATGTTATCCTGATAGATACGGCAGGGAGGAGCCACAAGAACGATACACAGCTTCTTGAAGTATCGGAATTTTTCAATCCACTGAGCCGGTTTTGCGATAGTGGCGAAATGGAGACTCATCTTGTTCTTGGTGCTAATGCAGATGAGAGGAATATTGAGGATACAATAGAAAGATTCAAGGCTGTTACTAACATAGACAGACTCCTCTTTACAAAACTTGACGAGGCAGGTATTTTTGGGGTTATATATAATCAGTCTCTGAGAACCGGCATCCCTCTCTCATATTTTACAACAGGACAGAAGGTTCCGGAGGATATTGAGGCTGCAACATCAGAAAGAGTGGCGGATTTGATATTACAGTTATCAAAATAATAAAGAGGAACACGAATTTCACTAATATACGAATGCCACGTATAAAATCTAAATAAATTTTTTTATTAGTTATTTGTGTAATTTGTCCATTCGTATCATTCGTGTTCAGATTTTTGTTCTTGATTTTAATCTATGGTAATCTGTGAAATCTGTGGATAAAGGGATTTAGGTGAATTTATGGATCAGGCAGGGACATTAAGAAAAATGACGAAGACAATGAGAGATGAGAGGGGTTTGTTGTCTAAAGGGAAGGCAGGCAATTCTACAGCAAGAGGCATTGCCGTGGCAAGCGGTAAAGGTGGTGTCGGAAAGACAAATATTGTTGCAAATGTTGCCTACAGCCTTATAAAATTGGGCAAAAGGGTTCTGATTTTTGATGCCGATGTCGGGCTGGGGAATATTCACATACTCCTCGGGCTTATGCCAAAATATACATTGCAGAATGTTCTGGACGGCACTAAGGAGATGGGTGATATACTGTTAGAAGGCCCTGGGGGGATAAAGATACTCCCTGCCAGCTCAGGGAATAAAAAGTTCAGCGAACTCTCCATTGAAGAAAAGCTGCTCCTCAGGGCTGAGCTTGAATTCCTTGAAAATAGATTTGATTATATACTCTTTGACATAGGTGCAGGCATCTCCTCCAATGTCATGTATTTTTGCACAGGGGCACATGAAATTGTGATAATATCTACTCCTGAGCCTACATCATTTGCTGATGCATACGCCATCATGAAGGTTCTTTCAAGGGACTATATGAGAAGCTCTTTTAAATTAGTTGTCAATTCTGTAAAGAATAAGGCAGAGGGGGTGGACATATTCAACAGGCTCAATAAGGTTGCGGATAGATTCCAGCTGAATATATCCCTCAATTTTCTCGGGCATATACTCAGTGATGATAGTGTGACGAAATCGGTCAGGGAGCAGAAACTATTTTTAGAAAAATATCCAAACGCACCTGCAAGTGTCTGTGTAAGGTCAATCGCAAGAGAGATTATTAATACAAACATAGAGCAGGGTTTGGAATGGGAGAATATATTAAAATAGGGGTAAGTGGTAAGGATTAAGGGGTAACTTAACCCTTGTCGCTTAATCCTTAATCCTGAATTTATGAATCCATATGTTGAACAGCATTTTCATAAATACAAAAAGATAAATCCTGCCGAGAGAGAGA
>JACRGN010000115.1 GCA_016234205.1 Nitrospinota bacterium
AGGGCAAAGGCAGGGTCAGAATCGGAGAGATACTTATGGAGGCGGGTAAGCTTGAGAGCTTAGTTAAAGAACTTGAAAAAGCTATTGGCGGCAAGGTTATAAAAAGTGCAAAACCGCCTCATGCGGTTCATATAAATCAATACGATTAATTTCACTATTTAAAAAAGGAGGTTTTAAACATACTATGAGCAATGTAAAAGTAAATACGAATACAGATCTTGGAATAGATGACTCAATAAATCTCTCTAATGAGGTCTGTCCAATGACATTTGTCCTGACGAAGATGAAACTGGATGCCTTGAAGCCGGGACAGCATCTTGAGGTCGTATTGCCCGCAGGAGAACCAATGAGGAATGTCCCAATTCAGGTTAAGGAAGAGGGGCACAAAATCTTGAAGGTTGAGAAGATGGGGATTTTTTTTAGGCTTATAATAGAAAAGGGTTGAGAAAAAATGAAAAAAATAGATGTAACGGAAATAGAAAGGCTTGGGGTTGAATTTGAAAAAAAGAGCCCGCAGGAAATTATCGGATGGGCTCTAACCAAGTATGGGAACAGAATATCCTTTGCATCAAGCTTCGGGGCGGAAGATGTGGCAATAATAGATATGCTTGCAAATATAAAACCCGGTGCAAGGGTGTTTACTTTGGAAACAGGCTATCTTTTTCCGGAGACACATGATGTTATAAGGCGGATTAAAGAGAAATATAATATAAAACTTGAAACCTATGCCCCATCAATAAGTGTGGAAGAATTTGAAAGACAGTATGGAAAACTATATGAGACAGACCCCGATAAGTGCTGTGCCATTAGAAAGATTGAACCGTTAAACAGGGCAATAGCAGATAACTTAGACGCATGGATTACAGGCATAAGGAGGGACCAGGCACCTACACGGGCAAATACCAAAAAGGTAGAGGTGGATAAGAAATTTAATCTTGTAAAATTTAACCCAATTGCTGATTGGACATCTGAGGATGTATGGGCATACATCAAGAAAAATAATGTCCCTTATAATGTCTTGCATGACAGGAACTATCCGAGTATCGGTTGTGCCCCATGCACGAAATCTGTAAAATTAGGGGAAGACCCAAGGGCAGGAAGATGGGCAGGAAAAGAAAAAATAGAGTGCGGGCTGCACCCATCTGGAAAATAAAAACTTAATTTAAACCACAGATTGACACAGATTTCACAGATGACCTCCCCGTACATAATTTATGTATGGGGTCATTCTGAGGGCGAAGCCCGAAGAATCACAAAAACCGAGATTCCTCGCTTTGCTCGGAATGACATTTTTGTGTTTATCTGCGTAAATCTTATTAATCCTGTAAATCTGCGTTCCGTATTTTATTTATGGAATCCATCCACTTAATCGCAATAGCTGTATCATTTCTTCTTGCCATGAACATTGGTGCATCCAACTCTGCCGCAGAGATGGCTGCTGCTTATGGTGCAGGTGCCCGCACTAAAAAAGAGGCAGTAACACTGATTGCTATATTTGCATTGCTCGGTGCAATAATCAGCGGCGGTGCTGTAATAAAAACCCTCGGAAGCGGATTAGTTCCAGCCAATACCTTCTCTGATACCTTTGCAACTGTATTCATAGTCCTAATTGTAGCCACTACTTTTGTAATATTTGCAAATTACTTAAAGTCGCCTATTGCCACGACCCATGCAATAGTATGTGCTGTTGTAGGAATCGGACTTTATACGGGAGAATTAAATACAAAAAAATTTATCCAGATAGTAATATGGTGGATTCTCACCCCTTCCCTTGCCTTTATATTCAACTATCTTATCGGCAAATATCTATACTTCAAAATACTACACTATCTTACAACACTCGGCTCTGAAGAAAAGATAAAGCGATTGCTCTCTATTACAATAACGATATCGGGATGCTATGTCGCATTCTCCGCAGGCTCAAATAATGCCGCAAATGCAGTAGGTGCAATAGTAGGGGCAGGCGTAATACCATCTTCAAATGCCGCTATCATGGCTGGACTTGGAATGGGGCTTGGGGCTATACTATTTGGCGGGAGGATACTTGACACAGTTGGTAAAGGAATAACCGATATTGGTATAGTAAGGGCAATATCCATTGAGTCAACCGGTGCAACAATAATATATATTGCATCTCTCATGGGCATACCAGTATCACTGAATGAGACAATCACATCAGGAATAATTGCAACCTCTTGTGCGAGGGTAGGTTTTAAAAAGACTGCAAAAAATGAGCATGTTGTAAGGATACTATTTTTCTGGTTTGGGGCACCCTTCTTTGCTGTAAGTTTAAGTTACGGATTGACTGCACTATGGATGAATATAAAATAGACAAAGAATTAAATCTAAAAGGGACTATCTGTCCTTATAATTTTATAAAGACAAAGCTTGCCATTGAAGGCATGGAGAAGGGACAGATAATAAGGGTCATTGTTGATTTTCCAACAGCACCTGATGATGTATCAAGGGGAATGGAATATGAGGGGCATGCCATATTAAAAGTAAAACAGCTAAATCAAACAGACTGGGAGATTATAATAAAAAAAGGGGGATAAAAGTATAACAAAATTCTTTCTCCATTTTCTCTGCCATTTCCTTGGGCGGTAAAAATATTTAGGAATCAACGATATTAACATTCTCTTTAAAAAGTAGGAGGTATAAAAATGAAACTCTTAGAGCCATGTTCAGAAGTATTTATAGTAATCTGTTCTGCGGTTTGATTTAATCCATTTATATCTCCTACAAAACAATAAATCTTATCTATTTTGCCGCTATTAAACATCTCAACAATCATTAACATTATAGATGGTGAGAGAAAATAACAATTACAATGTAAATCCTTAGTATGAATTACCATCTCTCCCTCTTGGTTGGGTTTTAAAGTGGTTGTGATTGCAGTGATATTTCCTTTTTCTTTTTCTTCTCTATTATTGTTTTTATAGACCAATACTGTTGTCTCGGCACATGCATTAAAAAAAATTAAAATTGACAATATTATTATCAATTTGTTCATAATTAGAAAAAGGGGGGTAATATCTCCCCCCTTCCATACAAAAACTTTTTAATTAAAAAATATAATTAACCCCAAATATAAAACCCTTCGTAACATCAGGTCCTATCTGTCCTCCATAACCTGATTCATTATTTATAGTATCAATGGCTTGATACTTATATCCTAAAGATAGAGTAAAATTACTCCCTGCCCTATAGCCAAATCCTAATTCACTGGACACATATACAGCATTATCATCTTCGCCACCACCACTATATTTAGCCTTCATTGGCGAATATGAAAGGTTTCCATACATATTTAAATTACCGGTAATATTAGAATTCCCTACGATTCCAAATGTAATACCACTTATTGTAGTTGTTCCATCACTTTCGCTGGTTACAAGACCTGTGCCATATTGTTTTAAATGATAATTCTGCTTGACCTCTTTGTAGCCAATTGTCAATCCTAAACGACTAGGCACAACATAGTAACCAACATTAGCATCCAACTCAGTGCGCGTAGCCGAATAATCATAATTAGCAGTGTAAGGAGTGCTGCTAATTTTTATAGTATCAGAGTAAGATTTGAATGTGTATGTTGGGCTAACCATGTAACCACTCGAAATAAAAAAATCTTTAAACATGATAAGGGTAACTGATGGAATAGAGGCCGCTACTGCGCTTGATGTAAAGGATTGGATATTTGCCCCCGCCTGTGGAATATATACTGTAGTCCCCGACTGCCACTCATTAAGCCATGCCTTATATCCAAGAATCAAATATAAATCCTTGCCAACCTGCTGCCCCTCTTCTGCAAAAGCCACATTTGTTAAACCTGCCATAAGCATGAAATACATTATTACCGCAACAATACTTATCTTTTTCATAATAACCTCCTTTTGTTTCTAATTTTTTTTAAACTAATCCATCCCCCTAATCCTTCTCTCATCCCTCCTTTCTTTTTAAAAAGTTGGCGGTATAAATACTGGCTCCTCCTTCTTCTTTTTCTTTTCTAATTCCCTCTTTTCCTGCTCTAATCTCCGTTGTTCTTCTGCCTTCTGCTGCTCAAACCGATGCCTATCCTCCTCTATCTTCTTTTGCTGTTCTCTATCCTTCGCAATTCTCTCTTCATCCATTTTCTTTGCCTTCTCCTTCATCTCCTTTTCAAGCCTCTCTTTCATCTCCCTTTCTATCTTCGCTGCCTCCTCTCTGAATTTCTTCATATCTTCTTCCAGCCGGGCTTTCTCCTCTTCCATCTTTTTCCTTTCTTCCTTAAAT
>JACRGN010000123.1 GCA_016234205.1 Nitrospinota bacterium
ATTTTCCTTTCTGCCCGTCCAGCCGATAGCACAGCTTAACTCACTAAAGAGTTACTTATTTCTTTTCTTTACAACCAACCACCCATCCCACTGGACAGGCACAAGGTTCAGCTTAACTGACAGCTTACCATCCTCTTTCTCTATCATTACGCCAACCTTTTCCCAACGAACCATATCCTTACCATCTTTACCCTCTGTCAGCACCTTGTTGAGCAAATCATATACTCCCATGTTTATCACCTCCTTTCACTTCTGTGTGAAGGACGGTGATAATATATCCTGTTGCTGCCTTCGTTTTAACTGAACGCCTCAACCAGACAGAAGGCAGCCATCTTCCCTTAACACCACCGTTAAATAGGCGAAAAAACCATGACAGGATACTACGAGTTCCCTTTCAGGGTGTAGAGGCTCATGGCATGTGTTTTTGAGTGGAATTGTCCACATGGCATCGTTTATCGTTCACTCCTCACCCAGACAGATACCTTGTGGTCAATTCCATTCGCCAGGTGGTGTTGGCAGTCATGGGCGTTAGCACAGGATGCCAGAGCAAAGTTTTTTAGGGTGTTGCGGCAGCCTTGCCATTGGCAAAATTTTCCGAAGGATATTTTTGACAATGCTATGCAAGGCTCTGGGGGCGTCCCCTCTGGGGACAGTGGAGGGCGGGCAGGGGAAAAACAACCTTTTCTGCCCCTCCCTTTAAAATCAGCTTTCACATTTGCCCTGTATTGAGAGATCTCAACCCTGTCCTGTATCTAAGTATCCCCCTTTTATGTGATATAAGGTAATGATACATCTATCACACCTTGCCGGTTGGATCGCCACTGAGTTGTGATATATCTATCATCAGCGTAGATATCCGAGCTCCTAAAATGCTATATGTATCATCTGCAGAAATCCTCTGTAGCTGGCCATAATGCTATATGTATCACAGAGACTTAACCTTCCCCAAAAGAGCCTTAAAGTTTAACAATGCACCTGTGATGTTTTTTACTTCGGTCTCTTTAGAAGATAGCCTGTTGTTAAGTTCCTCAATCATTTTTTCAAATTTTGAGTTTTCGGTCTCTATATCTGTGTCAAACATCTCAGTTGTATAAAATCTCTGCTTACACTTTTTACAGCATCTTTCCCTTTTCACTCCTCTGCCATTTGCAATAGTCCTCTTGGTTTGAAGCTCTGATGGTTTTTTGCATTTAGGGCATTTCATGTAAGACCCTCCTCAAAATTTCAGATTTTCATAAAATTGCCTTGTATCACTTCCAAGCACCTGCATGTAGATTAAAGTGCTGTTGATGTTTGAGTGGCCCATCCAGTTCTTTATAACAATTATAGGCACTCCATTTAATACTGCATGCACGCCAAAGCTGTGTCTGAATGTGTGCGGATGCGCCCTTTCAGGATCAAGCCCTGCCTTTAATACTGTCTTCCTGATTATGTGATATGCCCTGTGTCTTGAAAAGTTAAAGAGCCTGCCCTCATTCTGAAGCTTATTAATGGCCGTATAGACTCCTATCTCTCCAATCAATCCCGCCTGTATTGGAATTACTCTTTGTAATTTCTTTCTTCTCTTGAGGCTCGCTACCTTTATTGTCTTAGCATAGAAGTCTATATCTTTTACCTTTACCTTTAGCAGCTCGCTTATCCTCACCCCTGTCTGCCAGAGCATGTTTATTAGCAAGTGTTTCTTTGAATTGTCTCTTACTGATTCAAGGACACTGTCCATCTCGGGCTTGGTAAAATACTTGGGCAGTTCCCTGCTCAGGGTTATTGATAGCTCTTTTTTGCTTCTGATAGCCGGCAGCATAGGTACTTTTCCTGTTAACATTTCTTTTAACAGAAATGTTAATTTTTAGGGCAAAAAAATATAGGGTTTTTGTAGAAATTACGCCCTTTTTAGGGTCTTTTTGTTAACAAAATAGTATATTTTGTTAACAGGCATTTTGCTAATCTCACACCTCTCCACTACCACCGCAAACCGGACATGCAATTTCCCCGGAACCACCGCACTTCCTACACTCAAATTCTAAC
>JACRGN010000119.1 GCA_016234205.1 Nitrospinota bacterium
ATATTAATAATATAATACGGCGATATAAAAAAGTCAAGTATTGTCTAATATTTTCTGGGACTACATTTGATCTACAGAAAAGGAATACTTGTAAATCAAGAAGTTATGAATTAGGATATGTTAAAGTGGGAGTTTTTTCGGGGAAAATGTTGCAAGTTGGGTTAAAAGCTCATCTCCGGCAGGATGACCATAGGTATCATTATATTTTTTAAAAAAGTCTATGTCTATCATTATGAGGGAGAGGGGTCTTTTATATCTTTTAACCTTTTCAAATTCTTCATTAAGATATGCGGTAAAGTAGCGGTAATTATAAAGGGATGTCATGCCATCTGTTATGGCAAGCGCCTTTGTCTCTTCAAAGAGCCTTGCATTCTCAAGTGCCATTCCAATCTGATTTGCCGCAGCAAGTAAAAGCTCAAAGGAGACACTATCAAATACCTTCCCTCCCAATCTATAGGCGTTTAGCACCCCTATAACCTGCCCCCTCCCTTTAAAAGGCGCACAGATTAGTGAGCTTACATCATCATCAAGCCCATCTGTAGGCTTAAAATGTGGATTTTTAGAAAGGTCGTTAATAATCTCTGCCTGCCCTGTCATGGCAATCCAGCCATAGATACCCTCTCCCAATCTAAATCTTGTTTTCATAGCCTTTTCGGATATTCCCGTGCCTGTAACAGTATATATATCTGTTCTATCCGCATTCATAAGCATTATATTGATTTTATGGAGTTTCAATGCCCGGCTTACCTCTTCGACAACCTGATTTAATACCTTTTCCATTTCGAGTGTCGCTGCGAGGGTCTTGCTTATATTGTAAAGGGTATAGAGCTGTAATATATTCTGGTCAAGCTGGCGGTTTGTCTTTTCAAGCTTCTCCGAATACTCTCTTACCTCTGTGATTTTCTCTTTCAGGGATTGTGCCATATTATTGAATTCCATCCCCAGCCCTTCAATCTCATCACCTGTCTCAATCTTTATTCGGTAATCTAAATTCCCCTTGCCAATGACCTTTACAGCATCAGTAAGCTCTAAAAGAGGTCTTACCACACCCTTTGTAATTAAAACGACAATGAAGATAATTCCGAATAAAGAGACAGAGAACAAAAGGATATAGATTTTAGATATCCTTTTATCTATCTTTGAGGCTTCTATATTATGGAGATCCATCTCTCCTTTTGCAATTATATGAAAATTTTCAATTAAATTTGTAAGCCCGTCGGCAAAGGCATCCATCTCCTCCATGAGCCTTGCTGCCTCTCTATTGCCAACAGGATTTTCAGTAGATAGAAGAACCATAGCCTTTTGCTGAAGTTTAATGAATCCCTTTTCTACCTCTTTTTCAAAGGTCAACTCCTCATCGGTTTTACCTCCGCCAATCTTGATATTTGTAAGTGCAGATGATGTATCTGTAACGAGATGGGCAAAATTCTCACGCTCTTTTATATCCCCTGTTCTAAGATAATCATTGGGAGGCATTAAAAGTCTTTGGATAAGTAATTGAATATCTGATATAGATTCTATTCTCCTGGCAAGCTCATCTGTCCTTTTCTGGATAGATGAATACGAATTCAAGCTTATATAGCTGAAGATTGCAAGTATGAGAAAAAGGACAAGTCCAACCCCATGCGCCCCGATAAGCTTTTTGCTGATTCCCAATTTCATAAAATAATCTCTATTTTTTTAATCTATTTTTTTAATATTTCACATAAAGGGTATATAGAGCATTTTAAAATAGCCTTTGTCTTTCTTCTTTCCAAACTCCAGCAATCCCTTCAATATTGAAAACTTGCTCTCGTCCTCCCTTTTTTCATAAGTTATAAGAAAGGACAGGCTTACAAAATCGCCAAAGCTGTTTTTTTTATGGGAATATAATCCCCATAAAAGTCTCGATTCCATTTCATCCCTTTTTTTATCTCCCGCTTCTATGGGGGGGGAAGGAGAAGGGGTAGAGGTATATTCATACAGCCTAAAGATTGGTCCGTAGTTCTTTTCAAATCCTTCGGTCTCTATTGGAATTATCTCGGGGAAGTAGAAGACGGCTCCGCCATCCTTCTTGCTTTTATAATTGAAGAGGGGCCAGAATCTCAATTGTGAGGCATCCTTTTTTTCTTTAGTCCACGATTCCCTTTCGTATTTACTTATGAGTATGAACCTATGAACCACCTTTTCCGAGTCTTTGGGCTGCTCTTTTTCATAAGTATAAATAGGCCAGAGAAAGAAACGAGACTCGGATTCTTCTTTTTCACTGAATCCATAAACTGGAAACAGTCTAAATACCTTGAAATTATTACCCTCCCCTTTTTGTATCAGGGGCCAGGGAAAGTCCCAGAGAGTGAGTTTTTCATCCTCGTCGTACAGGTAGTTAAAAAATGGCCATAGGAAACTTTTTGTAACCCTGCCGGGCGATGTTTCAGAGGCATAAAAGGGAAGGAATGCCTTAAATTCTGTGGGTCGAGTAGTATCAAGTTTTGTTCTTTGATGATGAATCAGTGGCCATAGGAAAAATTTTTTGGAATATTCACCTTCCTTTTCCCTGTAACCAAAGAGGGGCCACATCTTAAACCCGCTTTCTCCCTCTCCTGTTGTCTTAGAAAATATGGGCCAGATAAAATCCGTAGTCTCTGTCTTATCTTCTCTTATATTCATATAAATCGGCCACAGAAAAAATTTTATCTCGTCTTTGCCAAACCTTTTTTTAAAATTACCATAGATAGGGAAAAGCCCTCCGTATTTCTCTCCATCCTCCGTCTTCCCCCAGAATACAGGGAAGAAACCGAAATCTCCTTTCTTTCCCTCATAACCCCCCTTCTCCCCCCCTTCAGAAGGGGGGGGACTGGGGGAGGCTCGTGAAGTATACAACGGGGTAAATCGCGAGGACTCTCCTTCTGGAGTTTTTTTATAATTTCCCAGCGGGTATATATAATCCGTATTACCTGTATCTTTTTTCTTATCCTTTATATCGGAGTAAAAGGGTCTGTAGATATGCTCTTCCTTCTCAGGCTGCGTTTCGATGGTAATAAAAGGACCCAATATATTATAGCGGCTTATATTCCTTTCTCTATCGTAGGTATAATCAAAAAATGGCTGGTAGTTTTCTGTCTCGTATTTGTGCTGGGTAGAGGCGCCAGCAAGTAAGAAGCCAGAAGACAGAAGACAGAAGACAGAGAAGAGAGAACAGAGAACAGAAAATCTGTCTTCTGACTTCTGGCTTCTGGCTTCTGGCTTCATTAAGTTATCCTATCCCATC
>JACRGN010000116.1 GCA_016234205.1 Nitrospinota bacterium
AAAGTATATCTTCAATTATCTCTTCCTTTAATATTAAAGGGTCTCATCCCGATATCAACACATCCCTTATTTTTTTATTTTTTCTTAAGTAAGAATATACATCTTCAAGTCTGCCCCTTGATATGACATTCTCTTCAGCCCCGACCATCCTTCTCCTCGTGCAGTATCTGCAATACATTGCACACTGGTCTGTAACTATGAGTAATGCCCTGTCGGGGTATCTGTGGACAAGCCCTGGAACAGGAGAGTGATTATCCTCTCCGCATGGGTCAATCATGTCATGGGGTAGTTTATAAGACTCTTCTATTCGTGGGACTGCCTGACGGCGGATGGGACAATCAGGATTGTAAGGGTCTATTAGTGAGGCAAAATATGGGGTTATTGCCATTGCAAGCCTTCCGCCTGAAGCAAGGACACCTTCTCTTTCTTGTGGAGTTACCTCTATGACCTCTTCCAATTGCTGAAGTGTGGTGATTCTGTTTTTTAATTGCCACCGCCAGTCATTCCATAATTCTTTTGGAATAGACTTTAATATTTTTTCTTTTTTAATTGCACCGCTATATATAAGATTTACGAGGTTTTCTGATAAATTGGGATTAATGAGATTTAAAATACTGCTGGGAGGCTCTTCAAAACTACATTCTTCAGGCGATTCCATATTAAATATTTTCTCCTTTTAAAAAGTGTTAGTTTTAAGTGTCAGTGAAGGGAATTATTACTACCACTAACACAGTATTTTGAGTTTATGCAAAAATATAACCACAATATGTTGTGATGTCAAGAATAATTTTAATTTTAAATTTTTAGCCACGAATGGACACAAATGAACACGAATTACATAATTTTTTAATCTTTGTGAAGATTCGTGTTAATTCGTGGCTGATTTATTATTTCAACATCATGGCAAGGCGATTCCATCTGACACCAAAGTTTGCACTGTCCCATGACCAGTAAATAATAAACGCCCTCCCTTTAATTTTGCCTTTATCAAGGAACCCCCAGAATCGGCTGTCCATGCTGTTTTCCCTGTTGTCACCCATGACAAAAAAATTATTTTTAGGGACTGTGACGGGACCAAAAATATCCCTCGGATGAAACGAACCTCCGCCTGCCTCTTCATGAAATGCATAAGATTCATCTATCTCTTTATCGTTTATATATACTTTTTTATTTTTTACCTCTACCTTATCACCCGGGAGGCCAACAACCCTTTTTATGAAATCACGGCTCTCATCTTTTGGGAACTTAAAAACAATAATATCTCCCCTATTTACATCCGTGAATCTGTATATGAATTTATTTACAAGTATATGGTCGCCTATTTGCAAAGTTGGTATCATTGAACCGGATGGTATCTTAAATGCCTGTACTACAAATGTCCTGATAATGAAGGCGAGGACAAGTGCAATTATTATTGCCTCTGCATACTCTCTTACAATAGATTTCTTTTTCGTCTGTTCTGTCACAGATGCCCTTTCAATATTTTCAACTTTTTCCATTTCCATTATTAAATTCTCCTATATTGGTCATTAGTTATTTGTCATTGGCTACTAATAACTTTATTTGTTCTTTAAGGAGCTTCCCTTTTATAAAAGATTTTCACTATCCAGCATCTCTTGAACTTCTATCAAAAATTCTTGTAAATTTACTTTCTTTGAACCTGCTGCTGAAAAGTCATGACCAAAAGGGTTTTCAAAGGTGTGCCTGTGCCACTTCCCTTCTACTGCATCCCTTCCATAGATTCTCTGTCCCTTGTTAATAAGTACAAACCCAACGGTATCATTTTCTATATTGATATATACATGAACGAATAAATCTTCCTCAATAACGAGCCTATATTTGACGGTGTGTTTTGTCTCATCGATCCTTACAAGCTTCTTGATAAAAGGAAATTTTAAAGAAGTCTTTTCAATTTCCGAAATTACCTTTTTCATCATCGCGATGCTTTTAATCTTTTAATCTCGGTATTAACCGTTTTTATGCCGTCTATTGAAGATTCCCATTCCCATAGGTCATTCTCCACCTCATAGGAGTAACCCTTTTTTACTATCACTCCTTTTTTTTTGAATTTTGAGAGGGACATACCATATTTCTTTTCAAGGTGTTTTATGGTTAATTCATATCTGTTTAACCGCCTTATAAGTTCATTTTTAAGGATATGTTTTACCTTCGTGTTAATATCGCCTTCGTGTTCTATGTTATTAACAATATCAATTAGAGAGCGTGGAATTCCTATGGTTTCTGTCATAATATTTCCTCCTATTTGGTCTTCAACACTGCAAGGAATGTCTCCTGAGGCAGTTCAATTTTGCCTATCTGCTTCATCCTCTTTTTTCCCTCTTTCTGTCTCTCAAGGAGTTTTCTCTTCCTTGTTATATCACCGCCGTAACATTTTGCGATTACATTTTTTCTCAATGCTTTTACAGTCTCCCTCGCTATAATCTTTCCTCCTATAGCCGCCTGTATTGCCACCTCAAACATCTGTCTTGGGATTATCTCCTTCATCTTCTCTGCCAGCTCTTTGCCGTGGTAATAAGCCTTGTCCTTGTGTATTATTGAGGATAGCGCATCAACAGGGTCGCCATTTAACAATATATCTAATTTAATCAGATTAGATATACGGTAGTCAAGATATTCATAATCCATTGATGCATAGCCTTTAGAAATGGATTTTAGCCTGTCATAAAAATCAAGGACAACCTCATTCAGAGGAAGCTCGTAAGTAATCATCACCCTTTTTTCACCTATATATTCAATCCCCTTCTGAACTCCTCTCTTTTCTTGTGTTAGCTGCATAATAGCGCCGAGAAATTCATCAGGTGTTATTATTGTAGCGATAATATAAGGCTCTTCTATTCTGTCTATGTAGTTAGGAGGCGGCAGTTTAGAGGGATTATCAACATGGATTATCTCTCCCTTTGTATTTATTATTTTATATACAACTGTTGGTGCTGTTGTGATAAGTGAAAGGTCAAATTCCCTCTCCAGTCTTTCCTTTACAATATCCATGTGCAGAAGTCCGAGGAATCCGCATCTAAAACCAAATCCGAGGGCGAGAGAGGTCTCAGGCTCAAACTTTAATGACGAATCATTCAACTGGAGCTTCTCAAGTGCATCCCTCAGAGACTCATATTGAGCGCCATCCACAGGATATATGCCGCTGAACACCATTGGTTTTATATCCTTGTAGCCGTGAAGAGGCTTTTCCGCCGGTCTTTCAGAATCGGTAATTGTATCTCCAACCTTTGCATCCTGAATAGTCTTAATGCTGCCTGTAACATAACCAACCTCACCGGCAGATAATTCATTTACCTTC
>JACRGN010000122.1 GCA_016234205.1 Nitrospinota bacterium
ATTAGACCTCCAGCAGCTTATTGACGAGGCTCTTAAGAATAATCCTGAACTTATTTCTGCTAAATACCGTGTAGAGGCGTTTAAAGAGGTGCCGAGCCAGATGAAGACACTGGAGGACCCTAAGATTGAGATAGGGCTATTAAAAGTTCCAACAAATACCCTCTCATTGAGTGAGCCGATGAAAGAGATAACAGTTATGCAGAGTCTTCCGTATCCGGGAAAACTCTCATTAAAATCTGAGATGGCACAAAAAGAGGCTGAGGCGGCAGAAGAAGAATATAAAGATATAGAGATAAGACTCATTCAGATGGTTAAGGATTCATACTATGAACTCTATTTTATATATAATGCTGTGGAGATAACTGAAAGGAACAAACTTTCATTACAGGTTTTTGTAAAGATAGCTGAAGCAAAATACTCTGTAGGTATGGGGCTTCAACAGGATGTCCTGAAGGCACAGGTTGAACTTTCCAAGACAATTGATGAGCTTATAAGACTGGAGCAGGAGAGGCAGTCTGCAATGGCAAAGCTCAACATATTAATGAATCGTCTTCCTCAATCTCCATTAGGAAAACCGAAGGATATAAAAAAATCTGAATTCAAATTTGTCATTGAAGAACTGCAATCTACTGCTAAAGAAAATAGGCCGCTCTTAAGAGGATTGCAGAGGATGATAGAGAGGTACAGGGCTGCATATAATCTTGCAAAACTTGAATATTATCCAAATTTTGATGTCGGGTTAAGTGCGGGGCAGGAGAGGGATAGTATGAATTATTTATCAGGCAAGATTTCAATGAATATTCCCCTCTGGTACAAGACAAAGCAGGATAGAAAGGTTGTTGAGGAGACCCACAATATAAATTCTGCAACACAGCGATACAATACGGCAAAAAATGAGATTTTTAAAAGCATAAAAGAGATTATGGCAGAGGAGGAGAAGGGGAGAAGACTGATAGAATTATATTCAACAGGGATAATACCTCAGGCAACTCAGTCTCTAAGCTCTGCACTGGCAGGGTATCAGGTGAATAAGGTTGATTTTCTTACACTCCTTGATAACCAGATTACCCTATTTAATTATCAGATTCAATACGAGAAGGTTCTCACGGACTATGAAAAGAAATTAGCAGAACTTGAGGCAGTGGTGGGGAAGAAGCTCTTTTATTAAGTAATGAGCAATGAGTGCTGAGCAATGAGTAACGACTAAAAAAACTCATTGCTCATTGCTCGTTACTCGTTGCTTAGTTGGGAGGGGGTTAAATGTCAGACCGCAGTCAAATAAGGGAGTTGATAAAATTTTCAGGTTTTATAGTCTTGGCGATAATCATCGGCATAGGGTTCTTTTACCGTGAAGAGATAATCAACTATATATCAGACAAGGAATCTGCCGAGTCAAAAAAAGGTGAGATACCAAAGGAGAGAAAGATTTTATTCTATCGTCACCCTATGAATCCAGAGATTACATCACCCACACCAAAGAAGGACGAGATGGGGATGGATTATGTTCCAATATATGAAGAGGAGTCAAAACCGATAAAAAAAGATAGAAGGATATTATTCTATCGTGCACCCATGAACCCAGAGGTTACATCACCAACGCCAAAGAAGGATGAAATGGGGATGGACTATGTTCCAGTATATGAGGAAGAAGATGGTATTGCCCCAGGGGCAGTAAAGATTGACCCTGCAACAGTTAAGAGTATAAATGTCAGGACTGAAAAGGTCATCAAGAAACCTCTCCGCAGGTCTATAAGGACTACAGGAAGGATTGATTACGATGAGAGAAAGGTTACACACATACATACAAAAATACAGGGGTGGGTTGAGAAATTATATGTTGATTTTACAGGTAAAGAGGTTAATGAAGGGGATATGCTGTTAGAGGTTTATAGTCCTGAACTTGTATCGGCACAGCAGGAGTATCTACTGGCGCTTGGATATGCAAAATCACTGAAGGATAGCAAAGTGGAAGGTGTTACAAGCGGTGCCGAGTCCCTCCTTGAATCTGCAAGAAAGAGGCTACAGCTCTTTGATGTTGCTGAACATCAAATAAAGGAGCTTGAGGAAACAAAAAAACCAAAAAAGACACTCCATATACATTCCCCTGTTCATGGAATTGTGGTTCAGAAAAATCTGCTTCAGGGGATGTTTGTAACACCTGATACCCATCTCGATGTTATTCCGGATATATCAAAGATATGGGTGTATGCAGATATATATGAATATGAACTGCCTTGGATAAAGGTTGGGCAGGAGACTGAGATGACACTTTCTTATTTTTCGGGGAAAGTATTTAAAGGTGTTGTAACCTATATCTACCCATATCTGCAGGCTGAGACAAGGACTGTCAAGGTTCGCATGGAGTTTGATA
>JACRGN010000125.1 GCA_016234205.1 Nitrospinota bacterium
AGATTGCAAAAAGCAAGATTATTGATATAAAACAGGGCAGGATAATTGTAACAAACAGGGAGCAGTTGAACCAGTTTATGAAATATCTTGAAATGAAGGATATGTTCGGGGATATGAGTGAAGCCTGATAAGAAAAATCATGGGTAATCAATTTCTTTCAAAGGAGACATGATGAAATTAAAGGTCCTCGGATGTTATGGAACTGAGCTTGGCAATCATCATACAACTGGTTTTTTGATAGACGACAGCCTTTTGGTAGATGCAGGGACAATTACAACATCAATTGGCATTGATGAGCTGATAAATATTAAAAATATCCTTATAAGCCATGTGCACTTTGACCATATCAAGGGCATACCGTTTCTTACTGATGTTGTATTTGGAAGGATAAAGGAACCCATTAATATCATAGGAATAAAAGAGGTAATTGAGGACTTAAAGAAACATATGCTGAATAATATAATCTGGCCTGATTTTACAGCAATACCTCAGAATGACTCTGGTTCCCCTGTTATAAAACTAAGGGAGATGAAGGATGCTGTATTTGAACAAGTAGGTGATTTTGAGGTCAAGGCAGTCAGGGTTAACCATACCGTGCCAACAACCGGCTTTATTATCCGAAAAAAGAATGTATCAATTTTATACAGCAGCGATACAAAGGCAACAGAAGAGATATGGAAAGAGGCTAAAAAAACAGACAACCTGAAGGCCGCAATAATTGAGGCATCCTTTCCCACAAGCACCCAGAAGATTGCGGATGTAAGCGGGCATTTTACGCCTGCTGGCCTGAAGAAGGAGCTTGTTAAGATAGATTCTTTGGATATACCCGTCTATATCTATCATTTAAAATCGCAGTATGATATTGAATCAATGAAAAAGGAATTAATGACTATAAAGAGCCATAAAGTTATATTCCTTGAAGACGGAAGGGAGTATGAATTTTAAATGGCATGGTTTAAGAAAGAGAAGACCCCAAAGGAGATACCCGCTGAAAAGAAGGTAAAGATACCAGAGGGCTTATGGATAAAATGCAATAGCTGCAAAGAGATAATTTATAGAAAAGAGGTTGACAATAACCATAAAGTCTGCCCAAAGTGCGGGTATCACTTTCCCATCTCAGTTGAAGAAAGAATTATGCAGCTTGTTGATGAGGGAACCTTTAAGGAGTTTGACAGACATCTGACACCAGAAGACCCGCTGGAATTCAGGGATTCTATAAAATACAAACACAGGCTTAGAAACTATCAGAAAAAGACAGGGTATAATGATGCTATAGTAATTGGAACCGGCGCTATTGAGGGACACCAGATTGTTTTGGGTATTTTGAATTTTAGCTTCATGGGCGGCAGTATGGGCTCTGTTGTCGGCGAGAAGATTGCGCGCGCAGCAGATAAGTCAATAGAGCTAAAATCGCCTCTTATAATTGTGAATGCCTCTGGCGGCGCGAGGATGCAGGAAGGGATACTCTCTCTGATGCAGATGGCAAAGAGCAGCGCTGCTATTGCAAGGCTTGGCGATGCTGGTCTACCGTTTATCTCCATACTCACAGACCCGACATTCGGCGGGGTTACAGCAAGCTTTGCAATGCTCGGCGACATTATTATTGCGGAGCCAAAGGCATTAATCGGTTTTGCCGGGCCCAGGGTTATTGAACAGACCATTAAGCAGCAGCTTCCGCCTAATTTCCAAAGGTCAGAATTCCTTTTTGAACATGGGATGATTGATATTATTATTGAGAGGAAGATGCTGAAAAACACGCTTGCAAAGATAGTAGCCTATTTCAAGCCTTAAACCTTTTCACTTCATCCTTTAACTGTTTTGCTAATTCTGTAAGCCTGACCACCTCAAAATCCATGGATGTTACGCCATCCATATTCTCTACTGAGACTGATTCTATATTGTTGACTGCCTTTAATATCAATTCGCTTTCCTTCTTCTGGTCAGTAATATTCTTAAGAACAGACTGGACGCCGTGTGCCATATTCTCAACTGCTTTTGAAATCTGACCGCTTCCCTTAGACTGCTCCAGCATAGCCTTCTTCACCTGGCCTGTAATATTTCTCATCTCCTCAGCAGCCTTCTCTATTCTTCTGCCGCCTTCTGCCTGTTCATGCGTAGATTTTAGAACCCTGTTTACACGCTGGTTTACATTTGCCATTGACTCTTTTATATGTTCGCTTGCCTTTGACTGCTCAACAGTTGCCTTTACTATCTGAAATACTATGCTCCTGACATCTTCTGAGCTCTTTGCGATATTTTCAAGGGCGCCTCCTGCCTGGTTTGAAAGTTTTACGCCTTCCAATACGCTGCTGAGCCCAACATCCATTGCCTTAACAGCATCCTGTGTCTCTGCCTGAACAGATTTTATCATTGCGTCTATCTCCTTTGTTGACACTGCTGTCCTCTCAGCAAGGTTTTTTATCTCATCTGCAACAACCGCAAATCCGCGGCCGTGCTCTCCTGCCTGCGCAGCAATTATGGCTGCATTTAATGCCAAAAGCGTTGTCTGTTCCGCAATCTCGTTAATAACGTTTAATATCTTTCCTATTTCTTTTGATTTGCTGCCAAGCTTCTTTATAACCTCTGATGAGCCCTCTACAGCAACCTTTATCTTATCCATGCCTTCAATAGTTTGTGCTACAGCCTCGCTCCCCTCCTGTGCCACCTTTGAAGCCTTCTCAGAGAAGTCTGCAGAAAGCTTTGCGCTTTTTTCTACCTCTTTGATTGAGGTTATCACCTCTCCTATAGATGTGGCTGTTTCATCTGCAAGCGCAGCCAACGATTCCACCTCATTGGACACTTCTCCTATTGAATGCCCCATCTCTATAATACTGCTCGATGTCTCATCAACAGATGCTGCAGCTTTCTCCGCATGTCTGGATACCCCTTCTATAGAAGATGTCATCTCTATCAATGATGCTGACACCTCTTCTGCCATTGAAGATAGTTCTGTCATATATTCTGCTGTCTGATTGATTGAGGCATCCATCTGATTTAATGAGGCAGCAGTATTAGAAGTGGAAATTGATTGCTCTTGGGCGCCCTTTGAAACCTTTTTTGAGAAATTTGATATGTTCTCCAGTGTATTTGTAATATTTCCTGATGCCTCTGCAACTTTTTTGATTATACCCTGAATGGTGCTGACAAATATATTGAACCATTTAGCGAGCTGGCCGATCTCGTCATTGGTAGAGCTTGTGCTGACATCAAGCCTTTTGGTTAAATCAGCCTCTCCTTCTGCTATATTCCTCAGCATTAATATAACCCCTTCAATTGGGCTTACAATTGCCCTTGCAGTAATAATCCCCATGAATATCACGCCGCCCAAGAAAATGAGTGCTATAGTCATAAGGGTATATCTTATTCTGTTCACATCCTCTTCAAGCGCAGAGAGCGAATCAGCAATGTAGAGTGCGCCGAGGACATTGCCCTTCCAGTCTTTTAACTCAATAGGCGCAAGATGCCATAATTGCTCATTAACTTTTCCTGTGTAAAGGCTTACTCCGTCTTTTCCTTTAATTGTCAGCTTTGAATCCTGAATTCTTTCTCCTTTATTAATCTCAAAAGTGGAGAGTGTTATCTCGCCTTTTGAATTAGTTAAAAAGAAGTTTATCCCTGTAGTTGATTTTAAAGACTCTAAAAACTTCTTATCCATGTACCTGCCAAATACAAAGACGCCGATATTTTTATCGCCGCTTGCAATAGGGCTTGCAGCAATATAATCAATGCTGTCTCCACTCCACACAAAGGAGGCGATCTCCCTGCCGCCTGCTGCAGAGCTGATGAGTTCAGGATAGGCGCTGGCATTATGATTATGCTGATGATTTTCCTTCTTTATGTCATTTGCTATAACAGCGCCTTTGTTATCAAAGACCTCAACTATATCTATGTTCAGCATCTTTTTAACAGATGAAAATATCTTTCTATATTCCTGCTCTGAGGCGCCTATGCCGATATTCAGCACTATCTCCTCTGATTTAGCATAATACGCCGCCTGCTCCAACATCTGGTTCTTTGTGCGGTTCTCAAGGTTGTCTTTTATATTTTGCGCAGCAACGCTGAGCTTCTCATGGGATATATTGGTTAGTTTTTTTGTAATCAGGTTAGAGGCAACAAAGGTTGAAACAAGCATTGGTATGGATATAAGGGCGATAAAGGCAAGGACAAGTTTTGTCTTGATAGTATAGCCTCTTAACCCCCTAACAATCCCCTTCAGTCTCATTTATCCCCCATAATATCCCTTTACTCCGCTTTTTCTTTTTAACCCTCTTTTCCTGACTTTAATGAATTCCCCTTTGCCACCCAGTCAGACTGGGAACCGTCATAGAGCCTTACATCCTTATAATCAAGAAGCCTTAATGTAAAATATGTGCCGCCGGCAAGGATTCCAAACATGCAGGAAGAGATAACAGTCTCATCCTTTTTAATGCCTTCTTCTTTTTCATATATCTGCACAAGTTCATCCTTTGATTTTAATACCTTCGTACTTGCGCCCTGAAGATTCTCAAGCCATGGTATATTGATTGTACCGGCTATATGACCGTCTATATAATCCTTCTCAGGCCTGACATTTATTATCTTGACCTTTGGGCTGCTGATATTCTTTTTCACCCAGTCTGTATCAACTATTAAATTCTTGTTTATCTTTGCTTTAAAGGAAACAGGCTTTACCTTTGGTATATCTGTTGATAAAGGCCTCTTTTCTGCCTCCCACTTCTGCCAGCCTCCGTTTAAGACAGCAACATTTTTATGACCGTGATATTCCATTACCCAGAACATATAAGCTGCCCATTTGCTGTCCGCATCATCATAAAATATAAGCTTTGTATTTGGCGAAATTCCGAGCCTCTCAAGAACCTGCTCAACCACCTCTTTATCTGCAACCATACCCTTTACACCGCCTCTTGTGGTAGTAACAAGCTCATGGGAAAATGGGATAGCATTCCTGATATGGCCATTCATATAATTGGCTGAGCTTCTGAGGTCTATAATCCTTATATTTGAGTCATTCAGATTCTTGGAAAGCCACTCTGTTTCAATAAGCAGATTTGCATTTGGATATTCTGCTGCAGCAGCATTTTGGGAGATGAATAAAGAAAAGATGAGTAAAGAAAGAAAAATCACCTTATAGTTTTTTAAAGCCATTCCTCTACCTCCTTATTTTTAAAGGGTTTTTATCTATTGTTGCAGGGGCTTAATATATTAAGCCCCTACCTTAAAGATGCAGAATCTTCAATATTACTTAATAATATCATTAGTTTTCAATTTGTCAAGAAAGGCGGGCTGCGGCTACTTTCTCCTTGACAATCATCAATCTTTTCCATAGAATATAAATGGTTTAATTGCTCTTTGTGCTGTCTGATAGGCGCGTAGCTCAGGGGGAGAGCGCTTCCTTGACACGGAAGAGGTCGGCGGTTCAAGACCGCCCGTGCCTACCATTAATTTGGGAAAGAGAGGTATTGTATCGGGGCTTTAATCATTTAAATGAGGCCGTTATTTATGAAAAGGCATCATGCAAAATGATGCCTTTTGTTTTTATAAATATGACTG
>JACRGN010000126.1 GCA_016234205.1 Nitrospinota bacterium
ATGGTTGACTTCAAATTCAACACACTGCTATTAAAGTAGGTAATATGACTCATTATCTATATTTTACGAGTATATCCTATATTTACTATAGTATTTGTCAAGATATTTCTATATTTAATATAGTTTATAAATCCCTCTAAAAATTTAATGATTATAGAGTCTTGGAGGGATTTATGAAAACAACGAAAGAGTTACTCGGTAGCAGGATTAAGGAGATTAGAAAGTTAAGACGATTATCTCAAGAAGAATTGTCAGAAAAGATTGATATAGACCCTAAACATCTTAGCAGGATAGAAGTAGGACGAGGTTTTCCATCTCTTGATACGCTGGAAAGACTGGCTGATGCCTTAAATATAGAAATAAAAGACCTATTTGAATATTCGCACAAAGCACCAAGCCAGCGTAAATTAAAAGAGACCTTAAACTCTCTGCTTAAAGAGGCGGATGAGGAAAGATTGAGGCTTCTGGTGAAGATTATAAAAGCTGTGGTGAGGTAGATGAGGCTATTTTGACTTTTTACTTTGTCTTTGGTAGACTTGAACAAAAAGGGGGTGGTTTATAACCATGCCAAAAGCTGCTGAAAAAGCTGTAAGCCAGCCATCTGTAAGTTCAAAACTCCAGAAGTATCTTAAGAAACAGCCACAAGTAAATATTTCTTTAAGCGATATACAGCAGAGCTTATCAAATATTGGCGTTTCTCTTTCTAAAAGGGTTATTGAAGAAAGGGAAGGGCGATAGGAGATGCCATATTTTATTGATACAAGCGCTCTTTTTAAAAGATACCAGCCTGAGCAAGGCACAGACCTTGTTTGCCAGATACTTGAAGATACTAACGAGCCAGTCTTTATTTCGTCTCTAAGTATCATTGAGGTTGTCTCAAATCTAAAAAGACTATCTGAGATTGATAAAATCACTACAGAAGAACAGTTTTATCTCCAACGCTCCTTCTTTTATCGGGATATAAATACACTTGGTATTAGAGTTTTAGATATTACACCCACAGATATTATTAAGGCTGAGGGGTTTATTCTAAAAAGGTATATGAAACCTATTGATAGTATTCAGTTGGCAGTAGCTCTAAACATACCATTGGCTGGTATGACATTTGTCTCCTCTGACCAAAGGTTTTGTAATATTGCTAAAGCCGAAGAACTTTTGATATTGAATCCAGAAAAACCTATCCTCTAAGTAACACTTTTAGCTTATACCCCTGAGCTTGAAATATGGGAGATGTTTGATTTGGGCATGAGGTTTCGGTCATAGGAATTAAAAGAAACTATGAGCAGGTTTTTGAAGAAGGTAGACGAAGATAAACTGCGTATGGCTGTAAAGCTTTTGCTGGCTGTGGTGAGGTAAGAATATTTATTTATGTCATAAGTTCATGTATATGCTGGTTAAAGTAATTTCAGGATACGCTGATACTCCTTTTCACTGAGTCTAAAACCTTCAGCCAAAAGGTAGTTAAGGGAATTTTTAAGGTCAAGTTTTTTATCCTTAGCTGCCATCAAAAGTATACCAACCGTACCTGTAATCTTTAAATCCATACCCTGAGCAACCTTCCTTCCATCTGCATCATCAATAAGTAATAGATTAGCTTTAGATTCTGCTGTAAGAATAATAGCCTCAGCCTCTCCTTCATCAAGTGAAATCATTAGTGATTTTACTGCAAGCCTGTTTTTAACCTCTTTAACCTTTATATACTCAAGATTATTAACTTCTTCAGCACCGTATAGCTTGCCTCCCTGCACCACCACCTCTCTATAAACAGCTTTTGGAATATAGACCTCTGAGAAATATTCTTTAAGGAGGGCAAGTTGGTTAATTTTGGAAAGGGCAATGAGGGGAGTAGAATTGGAAACAACCCTTATACTCACTTAACAACCTTTTTTAATGTTTTCAGGTCTTCCTTTGCATCCTCAGAAGTATAATGGATGGGAACTTTTCTCTCATTTAATATTGTTAGCATTTCCCACTTAGTAGATGCTCCTGCAAGTTCGGCAGCTTTGCCCAGAGAAAGGATTCCTTCTCTATACAATTCAACTGCAAGTGTTTTTTTTATATATTCAGGCAATTCATGATGTTTAACCTTTGCAGTAATAGAAAAAGTATCAGGAATATCTATAGTAACCGTTTTGGAAGGCATATCTAATACCCTTTTATTTTGGAGTATATTACCATTATTTTTTGAATAAATCAAATTATGGTAAAAGCTGTGGTAAGGTAGGAAGTATTTTAAAAACCCTTTAAAAAATAAAAAAATATACTATATTTGCTTACTCACAAGATTATGTGCAATTCGGGTGGGTTCGGGTATTCTGTAACCCCTTCTACACTCCAGAATAAATTTTATTGAAGTTTGCAAATCAATCTTATGACCGATTGATACAAAGACAGGTTTTGTATTTGACTTTGTCCTCACAACCGCACCGATTACATTATCAGTCTCTTGAGGGGAATAGAGATAACTAAAATTACCTTCATTCTTCCCCGGTTCTTTGTATGTGCCAAAGAGTTTTGATTTTGCACAGCCTATGGTCGGCTTATTGAGTATTATCCCAAGATGTGAGGCAATCCCCATACCCCTCGGATGGGCAATCCCTTGACCGTCAAAGATAATTAAATCAGGCTCTATTTTAAGTTTTTCAAATGCCTTTAGGAGAATTGGTGCCTCTCTAAATGCCAAAAGCCCAGGAATATAAGGAAATTTTATCTCTGCTTCAATCCGTTTTTCCTCAACAACTTCTAAATCAGGAAATGTCATCACAGCTACAACTGCATAACCCAAAAGGCTTTTTCTATTAAAAGAAATATCCGCACCAGCAATATATCTTACCTCTCCATGTTCATTTTCAGTAATTATCTTTTCTCTCAGATTTTTCTGAATCTCAACTGCCTCTGCTGGAGAAATATCCCATTTATGAAGGTTTTTGTATTGCATAGGAATTAATTATCTCATATTATTAATTCTCATAAAACGCAAATAAGATATAGACTATAACCACTTATATTTGATGAACTTGTCAGGAGTAAAAAAATGGAAACCTGAACCCGGAGGAGATTGCAATTGTAGAGGGGAAGGGGTAAAATAACCAAAAGGAAAAGGAGGTGCAACCATGAAAGTAGCTGATTTGAGTACTGATGAGCTTAAAGAATTGATGGGTAAAATAATTGAAGAAAAATTCAGAGAACTCATTGACCCTGACTATGGACTTGAATTTAGGGAAGATTTTATTCAAGCCCTTGAAACTTCAATTGCCTCTAAAGAAAGAATACCTTTTGAAGATGTGAAAAAACGACTTGGTTTGAGATGAGGTTATGCAATATAAGATTGAATTTACATTGCAGGCTGAAGAAGATTTAGCGCGGGTTGATAAAACTATTGCACAAAATATCGCAAATAAAATAGACTGGCTCTCTCAAAATATAGAAAATATTAATCCTGCTCAACTCAAGGGAAAGTTTAAAGGCAAATGCAAGCTTAGAGTTGGCGACTGGAGAGTGATATATTCCTTTGAGTATTCGTCTCAACTTATTATAATTTATGCTGTAAGGCATCGCAGAGAAGTTTATAAAATATGAATTACAGCCCTTCATCACCCTTGTTGACCAAATCCTCGCCGCCAAGCAACAACCCCCTTCGTCCCCCTTTATTAAGGGGGAATTAAAAGATGCCGACGCCTCCGCCCTTGAGCGGGAGATTGATGAGATGGTATATAAACTCTACGGTTTGACAGAGGGTGAGATTGCAATTGTGGAGGGGAAGGGGTAGAATTAAAGCAATTTAAAAAGGAGGTTAAAGATATGAATACAAGTATTGAAGGAATAATATCTGACCCAAAAATATGCAGTGGCAAACCGTGTATTAAGGGAACCCGAATTCCTGTGCATATCATACTTGATCTTCTTGCCGCAGGAGAGAGTTATGAAGGGATTAAAAAGGCATATCCAAATATTACTGATGAAGATATCAGGGCATGTCTATTATATGCCTCTATTCTTGCTGATGAAGAAGCAGGGGTTACGGCATGAAGATTTTTGCCAATGAAAACCTTTTTGAGCCCATCATTGATTATCTAAGGTCTCTTGGGAATGATGTGCTAAGTATCAGGGATAGCAGTCTTTCTGGTATTCCTGATGATGAGGTATATGAAAAGGCATGTGATGAGAATATGGTCATTATTACTATGGATAAAGACTTTGCGAGAATATTCAGGTTCCCTCCGGAAAGATGCGGAGAAATTGTTGTCGCTAAAATATATAAAAGACCTGTTGATGAGACACTCACGATATTCAAAAAATATTACCAATCCATCAAGAAAGAAGATATAAAAGGGAATCTGGTTATTATTACTCCTGAAGGCGTGCGGATAAGAAGACCGGCAAGATGACAAAAAATTCATCCCTTCCTCACCCTCATTGACCAAATTTAAAATAAAAAACAATCAAACAAAACATGCGCATTCATTATAATTCACTAAGAGATTTTCTGGCAAGGCTTGAGAGTGAAGGAGAATTAATAAGGATAAAAGAGAGGGTCTCTCCAATCCTTGAGGTTACAGAAATAACAGACAGGGTTTGCAAGTCTGGTAATGGCGGCAAGACAATTCTTTTTGAGAATGTTGACAATTCCAA
Organism: Nitrospinota bacterium; assembly: GCA_016234205.1. GTDB lineage: Bacteria > Nitrospinota > Nitrospinia > UBA9942 > UBA9942 > UBA9942. The sequence continues at coordinate 4,633 of JACRGN010000126.1, forward strand.
TATGCCTGTTCTTATCAATGCCTTTGGGAGTAAAAAGAGGATGGCGATGGCACTCGGTGTTGATGATATAGAGGAGATAGCCGGAGATATACAGGAATTGATTCAATTAAAGCCTCCTCAAAATTTTATAGAAAAGTTAAAATTTTTACCCCGACTTTTTGAAATATCCCATTACCCACCAAAGGTTATTACAGGTAAAGCTCCATGCCATGAAGTCGTCTTAACAGGCTCTGAAATAGACATCTTTAAATTTCCTATTCTAAAATGCTGGCCCCTTGATGGCGGGAGATTTATTACACTCCCTGTAGTCTTTACAAAAAGCCTTAAGGATAGGAAGAGAAATGTCGGTATGTATCGGATGCAGGTGTATGATAAAAAAACTACAGGCATGCACTGGCACATACATAAAGACGGCGCTTCCCACTATGATGAATATAAAAAGGCTGGCAAAAAAATGGAGGTTGCAATAGCAATAGGGACAGACCCTGTTGTCACCTACTCTGCTACAGCACCATTACCTTATGGTGTTGATGAACTCCTCTTTGCAGGTATGATAAGAAAAAAGGGTGTTGAATTGGTTAAATGCAAGACAATTGATATGGAAGTCCCTGCAACAGCAGAGATTGTCCTTGAAGGTTATGTAGAGCCGAATGAACTGAGAGAAGAGGGTCCTTTTGGAGACCATACAGGTTATTATTCCTTAAAAAGCGATTACCCTGTATTTCATATCACTGCAATTACCCACAGAAAAAATCCAATTTATTTTACAACAATTGTCGGGAAGCCTCCAATGGAGGACTGCTATATGGGGAAGGCTACAGAGAGGCTCTTTCTCCCGATGCTTAAGTCACTAAACCCTGAGATTGTTGATATGGACTTGCCGTGGGAAGGGGTATTTCATAACTGCGTCATAGTATCCATGAAAAAGAGATACCCTATGCACGCAAGGAAATTAATGTCATCCCTCTGGGGCTCAGGACAGATGAGTTTCTCAAAGATGCTCTTGACTGTAGATGAGGCCATTAATGTTCATGACTATAAAGAAGTGGCTCTGAGACTTTTAAATAATATTGATATTGAGAGAGATATTTATATAACTGAAGGGACTCTTGATGTGTTAGACCATTCTTCACCAAATTATATCTATGGTTCAAAAATCGGTGTAGATGCTACTGAAAGAATAGAAGGTGAGGATAAGAGGAAAGAGGTAAGGGGCAGTGGTCAGTCGTCAGTGGTCAGTGAACAGTTAAAAGAAAAAATACCTGATATCCTTGATATAAACATCCCTCTGAAGGATGTAAAAAATAGAGTCATTTTTATTTCAATAAAAAAGGATAAACCCTATCATGCAAGGGGAGTTGCTGAGAAGCTTTTTAAACTGACCAACGGGAACAACTCTATTAGGATTGCAGTGATTCTTGATGATGATATAAATATAAAGGATATTTCAACTGTAATATGGAAGCTCTTTAATAATACAGACCCGAAGAGGGACTTTTATTTTATTGATGGGAAATTGGCGATAGACGCCACCAAGAAATTGAAAGAAGAAGGGCATCCTCGTGAATGGCCCCCTGAGATTATTATGGATGAAGAGATAAAGAAAAGGATAGATGAGAGATTTCCTTTGAAGATTATATAAGGAGTTTCAATTGAGTAAGGAAGAATTTAAAGAAAAAATTATTCCCCTTATCAATAAGTTTGAAAAGGACAAAAACCATTACCTTTCCAAAGAGTATCTTGAGGCACAGGTAAGAGAGGACTTCATCAATCCATTCTTTGAAGCCCTCGGCTGGGATATAGAGAACAGGAAAGGCCTTTCCCCATTTGATAGAGAGGTCATCCTTGAAAAAGGGGAGACAACAGGAAGACCCCCGATAGATTCTTTCGGGGGCAGGCCCGACTACAATTTTCGCATAAATGGCGCCACCAAATTTTTTGTTGAGGCAAAGGCGCCCTCTGTCATCCTTGATAATGTCAACCATATCCTGCAAGCTAAGACCTATGCCTATAGCACCAAAGAGGTATATTTTGTAATACTCACTGATTTTGAAGGATTCAAGCTCTTTGATGCCTCCCTCAAGCCAAGCCATAAATTCCCCGGCGAAGGGCTTATCTTTGATTTCAAATACACAGAATATCTTGAAAACATTGATAAACTCTGGCTCCTCTCCATAGAAGAGGTAGAAAGAGGCTCTCTTGAAAAACTCTTACCGAGAGATGTCAAGAGCAAGCGTCTC
>JACRGN010000127.1 GCA_016234205.1 Nitrospinota bacterium
TTAATTTCAGAAAGATTATTGGTTACGAGACCATACGAAGTACTATGTTCAATGACAAAGTGGGTGAAGGGTGATTCAAATTAATAGCAAATTGAGACGGGCAGGGAGTTGTCTTATGCCAGTGGGGTGCAAAGGGGATGGCGGAGAAGGGATATAGCTACATTGATATTTTAAAGTATTATTATCCGGGGATTGAGATAAAGAGAATTAAATAACGAACAAAAACTTAATGGGACGCAGATAAATACAGATTATAAGGATTTAAAGAATAAAAAAGATGAGAATTTTTAAATCTTGGTTTTTCTGCGAAAATCTGCGTCCTAAAAATTTTTATAATTTCTATGAAACTTTCAGATTTTGATTATAATTTACCGGAGGAATTAATAGCCCAGTATCCGGCGGATAAACGGGATGAGTCAAGGCTTTTGGTGCTGGATAGAAAAAGTGGAAAGATTGAACATTCGGTTTTCAAGAATATTATAAATTATCTATCCCCTTCCGACCTTTTAGTCTTAAATGATACCCTTGTATTCCCTGCAAGATTGATTGGAAGAAAGAAAAAGACAGGCGGCAAGGTTGAAGTATTTTTGTTGAAAGAGATTTCTCATAATAGATGGGAAATAATTCCGCATTCTGCATTCCGCAATCCAAATTCGGTTGAGGTAGTATTTGGAGATGGCGAATTGGAATGTAGAATATCTGAAAGAGAGGCTATATTTGAATGTAATGGGGATATTTATAAAATATTAGAAAAACATGGCAAAGTCCCCCTCCCACCCTACATAAAAAGAGAGGCAAATCCCTCTCTTGATTGTGAAAGATACCAGACTGTCTATGCAGAAAAAAGAGGTGCAGTAGCTGCCCCAACAGCAGGACTTCATTTTACAAAGGAATTACTGTCTGAAATTAAAAAAAATGGTGTAGAAACAGCAAAGGTTACACTCCATGTGGGCTATGGGACATTTAAACCTGTAAAGACAGAAAATATCAAAGACCATAAAATTGCTCCTGAATATTATGAGATTACAGAATCGGAGGCAGATAAAATTAATAATGCAGTTAAATCAGGCAGACGAATAGTTGCAGTGGGAACAACTACAGTAAGGACATTGGAATCCATTATATTCAAGCCTGTCATTGCGAGCAGCCGAAGGATGCGAAGCAATCTCTCGTCATTACAGGATGAAATATCCTCTGTTGAGGTTAAAGCTCAACTTGGTTACACAGACATCTTTATCTATAACGGATTTAACTTTAAGATTACCAATACTCTTTTAACAAACTTTCATCTGCCAAAATCAACCCTTTTGATGCTTGTCTGTGCCTTTGCAGGGCAAGATATGATATTATATGCCTACGGTGAGGCGATAAAGAAAGGTTACAGATTTTACAGTTACGGCGATGCAATGTTGATTTTATAAAATATCGAATGCTGTATTGTAATTAACATCTTCACAGACCACATAACCATCCGCATAAGGAAGCTACATGGTCGGCATTGGTCAGGTTGGCAGCATTGCTTAAAGTTCCATCTTCTAACTGATGCCATATTTCTTCTGCCATGCTATTTTCGATTGCTGCACCAACAAAAAAAGTGTGCGGTGAAAGACCATAATCGGAGAATGCCTTGCGTATACGAGTTAAAGATGTCCTCGCTGTTTTCCAGTGTTCATCGGCTCCAGCCGGATCAATGCCCCCTTTAAGCTCTCCAAGTGCAATATATCGAGATGGGGCAGTAAAGGCTGTACTCAGTTCTTGAGGATTACAACTTAGAAGGCATAAATCTATATTTTTCCTGATAAATGGAATCTTACGGTTATAAATCATTGTACGATCCCTGCCTTTGATAGACCAACTAATCGCAGTAAGATACAGTTCTATATCAGCATCATTCTCTTTTCCAATCAACCATTCCTTACTGTCAGAGTGAAGCCATTGATAAGAAATGTGTGCAAGTGCAAGATTGGCAAGGGTTGCACGAGCCAGTTTACGCTCTCCCATAACCCCACCAATGTTTCTCATTGAGCCACCCAGCGTATCTCCTCTTGTTAACAAAAATCTAAAAACCAACTCTTCGACAAAGGCAGGTCCTGCTGGTTCAAGATATTTTGCTATCAGACCTTGAATTGCCTCTATCTTATCTTTAGGCAAGAGATAATTCATTGCCTTATCTGATACGCCGGAAGCCGTCAGTAGGGCAGGCTGAATACTCTCTATATTAAGCAAATCTGCCGGGGTTTTGGCTTGAGATGCAGCCGATTTTAGAGAACGAGCCTGCTCAACAAAAGGGGTGGCTCTCCGGTTTTTTTCAAGAGCCAAAGCCACAAAACCGGCCCTAACTTCTTCATAGGTAGTCACGAGACCAGAGCTACCTGATAGGTGTTTGTAGTAAGGTTTGTTCCGTGGCACTATTTTTTTCTCCAGACATAAACGCACTTTCTTAAAGGGTCACGTCCATGTTTTCCCATTTGCTGACTACTATTACCTTTACCGTTCGGCAGAACAAGTATATTTTCGACATAGAGCCCTAAATTTTCTGCTATATTAGATAGAATTATATCAACTGAGATGCTCACACCCGCATAACGTACATTGTCATTTATAATAAACAAAGGGGCGTTTGGTTTCAATACACGCGCACATTCGTAGATGACACAAGCCATTTCATAGAAATAGCCGCGTACCATTCGGGGGATACCATTATTGTTTAGGCGACCTTCAGCCTTTTCTTGCTCCAGATAATCTAAAATAGCCTGCAACAACTCCTGATTATCTGCTGCTGCTATGGCATTTGCCCAGTTGGGGTTAATTTTCAATAAATCTTTAGCCTTATTTTCAACAGTACAACTTAACATTCCCTGTCTGAGTCTGCTTATTTCTTCTTCTCCTATTCCAAGAAGCGCCAATTCTAATGCGTATGTCCGGGTGTAATCATAACGATTGCAATAAGGAGGAGATGTTACCAAAGCGACATATGAATTTTCAGAAAGTGTAGGCATTATATCAAGGCAGGAGCCGCAAAAGAGACGAATATTTCCTTTCATAACTTTTGAGGGAAATAATTCTCTATGTTCCAAACCCATCTCTAAATCATGGCAAATCTCATTTATTTTAGCGGTTATCGCCTTATCAAAACCGAGTATTTCTCCCTTATTGAAAGGTATTGCTCCCTGTCGGCGCCCTGAACGATAATCCCAGCGTAAATATTGCCCATCTTTGCGTGTAAAGCTAATTGATTCCAATATACATAACAGTGCGAAACGAAGGACAGACTGAATTTTATTATTTTCTCTCTGCCATGCCTTCATATATAGTTCTATTAATTCAAGTGTTTGACGTGGATATGCACCGTCTGTTATGCGGAGTGTCGAAAGAGGAATTTTCTCGCTTGACCGACGCCAGGGATATTCCGAAGCCCATCGTTTAATGGCGGCAAAATCATCTTTTGTAAATTTTGTCTCTAAAATTTTTCTTGTTAAGATAATCTGCTGTCCAACGGGCAGCAATTCAATACCGTCAGCATCAATCCCAATGTCTTTTGCTGCAAACAAAGCAGTTCCGCTCCCTGCAAATGGATCAAGAATTCTGTCCGATGTAAATCCATATTTTAATAACAAATTTTCAATAAGAGAAGCGGAAAAAGCCTCTTTGTATTTATACCAACGGTAAGTCGGCTTGGCTTTATTTGCCTGAAAACTTACAAGTTGACGTGTCAATGACGGTTGGAGCTTGATTTTGCTACTAAAATGTTGTGTTAATTTGCTATCTAAAGTATTTATTTTTGCTAAAACAGCCTGCTGCTCAGGAAAATGATGCACCAGAGAAGTAAGATTAAGAGAATCAATTAACTGATTCTCAATGGGGAAAAGCGTGTTATCTTTTAATTGTTTTGATATTGCTTTCATACAATGATTCTACAGTATATAGAGATGATGATAAAAGGTTAAAAATTTTTAATTCATAAAAATCAATGGTGGCTATCAGCCGTCCGCTGGAGTGAATTTGTTAGAACAATTATTGTGCTGATAATTCTATGATATTACTGGGAGAATACTCCGGTGCAGCTATCATTTCCTTTTGATTGCTCAGGACTTGATATAATTTTCGCTGTAAATATTCATTCAAAGAGTATCTCATAAAATCCCTCGCATAGGTTTCTACCACAAATTGGATGCCCGATTTAGCAGTCTTGGTTATGAACACAGGAAGATACTTCCACTTCTGCCGATAGGTGACAGTCAAAGAGAGGGTATATTTCCCCGGTTCAATTTGAATTTTGTCCATTATATTTGTACAAGCAACATTAATGGCATCCTTGATATCCGACGATAGTTGAGCCGTTTGAACTTCATCTGTATTTGAGATGCTACTATATTTGTCCTTGAGTTGAAATAGCTCTTGTTGAAATCTTTGGAACTCCTGTTTAGTGTCCTCAGCATATGATACATGTTCGCATATATAAACTTGTCTTTGAGGGTTGTTCTCTGGAATGAATGTTAATGGACTTGAAGAGTGAAAACTAAACTGATATAAGCCTTCAGAGCTTCTGTATTTTTCGCCTATTTGAGCAACTTTCAATGTAAATTCCTTAGTTGCTCCGTCTTCTTTTTTCAGAGATGCTTTTATATCTTTAATTAAGGCGCCAACATCGTAAGCGATTAGAACTGCATTTACATATAGGGCTTCGCCAGTTTCAAAAATTCTGAAAAATACTTCTCGTGTAAGTATGATTTCCAAATTGGACTTTCGGGCTGCTTTAAAGATGTTTTCGATTATTTTAAGTATTGTTAAAACTAAACTGGCAATAAAGGCAAATATGATCATCCAGTTTGGTAAATTTGACGGTTCAGGAGCAGGTGTGCTCATTATCGCCTCCCTATTAAATCACCAACGGAAACTACTTTAGGTATCTGAATATTGAGACTTTGGCTCGTATTTAACTCAGATGACCATTGACCCTGTACTTCTTCTGTAATTTCCTTTGTCTCAGGCTGTAATGTAGCTAAAACACCGCTTATGCTGCGAGCAAACGCTGAGGGGGTAACAATTTTTTTTGTTATTTTCTGCGTTTTCCTAAAGGGTTCAGCCAAGTATTTGTTTTCTGCTTGTTGACAAACTATTTTTAATTCACCCTGCGGATATAGAATGGGGTTAGCATAGCCTATTTCTTTTAACTTGGGATTGTCTACTACAGAAAAAACACTGACTACTTCATCTGGTGCTAAGGATTCAGAAGATGAGATAATTACAAGACGGTTATTAAGTATTGCTTCTATTTTTCCGAACGTATTCATAATTTCATCTCCAGCTTTTTAACATTTACTCTATAAATGATAGCATCCTATATTTTAAAAGGAGAAAAATCAAGAAATAATTTTAGAGATTGCAATTGATCGACAATTGGTTCTTGACCATGAATAAATTCCACAGTAATATTGCATTATGAACGAAGTCTCTTTTTTAATTTTAGGTTTACTGGTTGGTGGAATAATTGCATGGTTCTGGTCAAGGTCGCAGACTAAGTCTGCCCTTACGAATCAGATTAATGAAATTGAAATTAAAGCCCGTGGTGCTGAGAATACAATTACAGAATTGAGAAGCCAGTTACAGGAGAGAATGGATGAGATAAGAAAACTTTCCGAACAACTCAAATCTGAGCAAATTGTAAGGGTCACTGCTGAAACACGATTGGAGGAGGCACAAAAATATTTAGAAGAACAAAAAAGATTGCTGGATGAGGCAGCTCAAAAGCTAAAGGATACATTCAATGCCCTGTCCTCTGAGGCACTCAAGAGTAATAATCAGGCTTTTTTGGATTTGGCAAGAAAAACAATGGAGAATTATATATCAGAGGCAAAGGGTGATTTAGGCAAGAGGCAGGAGGCAATTGACCTGATGATAAAACCTCTTAAAGAGTCGCTTCAAAGATATGAAAATCAAATCAGGGAGCTTGAAGGTGCAAGACAGGGTGCGTATGCAGGTTTAACAGTATATCTGAATGACCTGAAGGGGACTCAGGAGAGACTCCAGAAGGAAGCAACCGCACTTGTCTCGGCACTCAAAACTCCGCAGGTTAGAGGCAGATGGGGCGAGGTTACTTTGAGGCGGGTTGTTGAAGTTGCAGGAATGTCTAAGTATTGTGATTTTGTAGAACAGCCGAGTGTTGAAACTGAGGAGGGGCGAAAGAGGCCTGATTTGATTGTCAAACTGCCGGGTGATAGAACTGTAATAGTAGATGCAAAAGTCCCTTTAAAGGCATATATGGAGGCAGTTGAAACAAACGATGATGATAAGAAAAAAATACTTTTACTGCAGCATACACAGGCAGTAAAAAACCATGTGAAAGACTTGGGCTCAAAAGCTTATTGGAATCAGTTTAACCCAACACCCGAATTCGTGGTTCTCTTTTTGCCGGGCGAATCGTTTTTCAGTGCAGCATTAGAGCAGGACCGCAATCTTATTGAAGATGCAATTGCAAGCAGGGTTATCCTTGCAAGTCCAACAACACTCATTTCACTGTTAAGAACTGTAGCCTACGGCTGGCAGCAACAGCAGGTGGCGGAGAATTCAAAACGCATCTGGGAGACAGGCAAAGAACTGTTTGACAGAATCTGTAAATTTGCAGAATATATCGGAGATATTGGAAAGGGTTTAAATACTGCTATAAAATCTTATAACTCTGCCATAGGCTCATGGGAAAGTAGGGTTATGCCAGGCATGAGGAAGCTAAAAGAGCTTGGCTCTTCGTCCCCTGAAAAAGAAGTGCCAGAGTTAGACCAAGTTGATACCAACATTAGAGAACTTCCCGAGTTGAAGGAATAAAATCTATCCTTTTTTCCACCCTACAATAGCACTTACAGACTTTTCAGGCATCATGAAACACCTTTCACTCAAAGCAACGCCAATAGAGGAAGGATTTAAAACACCGAAAATTGCCTTTTGGTCTAATAAATTCCAGTCGCCGTAGCCGGGGCTGAACCTCTTCACAGTTTCAAACCCCTCTTTTTCAGCCTCCTTTATTATCAACTGATTTACATAATTTGCGACTTCTTCCACTGCGGCAGAGCCTATACCATTCATTATATACGCCCTTGTCTGCTCCCCTCCGGTAAAATATCCTTTAATACTCTCCTCTAACCTTGAGCCAATAGTGCAAACAAATAGAGATGCCCTCGAACATCCTATTAAATGTTTTGATAGATATTTTGTCTTAAAGCGAAGTGTATCAAAATCACTTGTAATTTCATCCTCTGTTACAGATGTAAGGTTAAAACTTATAAAATCTGCTTTAGGATTGATAAGCCCTTCAGCCTTTTCAATCTCCTCCTTAATCATCTTCTCCATTGGAGGTGTAAGAATTGTTGAAACCTGTTTAAACCCTAACTCCTTCAAGACCTCCTTAAAATCAATTGTAATTTTTATCTCCTTAATAATCATTTTGTAATATTATCCTCCGTCGTGCCGCCCACTTCTCTTATCGCAAAACCCTTTTCTGCAAAAGCTCTTGCAGGTCTCGTCTTCCATCAAGGATACAGTGAATAAAGACCTCAGATTTATGAATCTCATAGATTATTCTGAATGGCTTATAATGAACTTCCCGGAACTCAAGCACGCCTATCCGTTCCAGTTCAGGCGGGATATGTCCACGTAAAGGAAAAGTTTCAAGCTTTTGGATAGTTTCTTCAATATGATTAATTAATTTGTCAGCCTCTTCTGCTGAATCGTTCAGTGCAACATACTGATAAACATCGAGGAGGTCTTTCTCAGCATCTTCAATTAGATGAACAGTAAATTTCATTTCTCACGAAACCCTGCGGCTTTTTTCCTCAAATCCCTAAAAGCCTCCCTAAAAGGCTTGGTTTTCCCTTCCTCAAGATTTTTTCTGCTTTGTGCCAATATTTTGAGTAATGCAAGGGACTCCTGAATCTTTTCGTAGTCATTGATGTTCTGCACGATTACCTTTGCCTCACCATTTTGCGTGATCACCACAGTTTTATGACCTTTAACAATATCTCTGATGACCTCTGATGCATGTGATTTAAAATAACTTATGGGTTTAACATCTTCACTCAGCTTCATCTTTCCTCCTGTTTAATCTGACTAAAATATAGTCTATATTTTAGTCGTCTATAATGCAAGTTATATTTTGTTATATTTTGCCATTGCCTATTTTTTCTTCATGTTTACTTTAAGCGTTAAAACCTTCTCCCAAATTTAGATTTAACTGCATCAATGAGAAATCTCATCTCTTCGCATTTTATTAATATTGTCATACCAAAATATACAATGAGACCGGTTAAAATCGTAAAGGAGAACCATATCAATTTTCCCACTCCATGACTGACAACTGATGGCTGATTGCTGATGGCTAAGTAACATATTCCACCCATTACAGCAGAGGATAAACTAATTTTAATAGCTGAATTTTTTACACTATACCAGTTAATCCTCCTGATACTATCAGGCAAATAGTAAATCAAAAGTCCGAGATTAAGTATTGCAGATAGTGATGTGGCAAGGGCAATACCTGCATGTTTGAGCGGATGCATGAGGATTAGATTAAATACTACATTGGCAATCATTGAGATAACAGCAATTCTCACAGGTGTCTTTGTATCCTGAACAGAGTAATAGGCAGGGGCAATGACCTTTATTCCTGAATATGCCCAAAGCCCTATGGAAAAAGCAATCAGAGCCTGAGATGTATTTATTGCTGACTGATGTGTAAACTCACCCCTTTCAAATAGAAGCGACACTATTGGCAGGCTCAATACAATCTGGGCAGTCATTGCAGGGATTGCAATAAAGAAGGTGAATCTAAGTCCAAAAGACATTGTATCTTTCATTCCTTCCATATCCTTCTTTGCAGCAAAGGAAGAGAGTGTCGGCAGAATAGCCGTTCCTATAGCAGTGCCAAATACACCGAGGGGGAGCTGCATTACCCTGTCCGCATAATAGAGATAGGAGATGCTACCTTCTGTTAAAAGAGATGCAATAAGTGTATCCACGAATATATTGAATTGTGTTACTGCAAGACCGATGACAGATGGAGCCATCAGCAGGACAACTTTTTTGACCCCAGGGTGACTAAAGGAAAAATCAGGTGTAAATTTCAAGCCGCTTTTTAGCAGCGGCGGGATATGAAAGACAAACTGCATCAATCCTCCGATTATCACGCCAATTGCAAGACCCGATACAGGTATTTTTAGATAGGGGCATATAAAAAATGCCGCTCCTATTAAGGCAAAATTTAATAAGACGGGAGACATTGCAGGGACAGTGAAGTGCCTCAGAGAATTCAATATACCCATTGATAGGGCAGTGAGTGAGATTAAGAATATATAGGGAAAGGTAATTCTTGTCAGATATACTGTCAGATTAAATTTACTCAGTTCATGGTAAAAACCCGGGGCAAGGATTGTAATAATCGCAGGCATGAAGATTATTCCAAGGAGAGTAATTGTAAAAAGAATTACAAGGAGTGTGGAAAATACTGCACTTGCAAATTTCCAGGCATCCTCCTTTGATTTTGTTGTAAAGTATTCAGTAAAGAGTGGTATAAATGCAGCAGAGAGCGCTCCCTCTCCAAGAAGTCTCCTTAATAAATTTGGTATCTTGAATGCGACAAAAAAGGCATCTGTTGCAAAACCAGCGCCGAATATTTTTGCAATAACCATATCCCTGATGAATCCAAAGATACGGCTCAAAAAAGTTCCACTGCTAATAATACCTGTAGCCTTAAGGAGTCTTTTATTTTCAGACATATAATTATTTTTGGACGCAGATATACGCAGAAACTACAGGATTTCTTCAATGTCATTCCGAACGAAGAGAGGAATCTCGGTTTTGAGATTCTTCGGGCTTAGCCCTCAGATTGACAGCCTTGCTGTCATCTGCGTTAATCCTGATAAATCCTGTAAATCTGCGTCCCAATTCAAGTTTGGATTTTAACTTAAAATAAAGTAGAATACAAATATGTTAAATAAAGATGCCCTTGAGAAAATTTATAATCATTCACTGCAGGAGTATCCAAATGAGTGTTGCGGGATAGTTACGGGAGATGGGATGGGGATTACTATTGTTCACAAATGCACCAATATCCAGAATGAGCTTCATAAAAAAGACCCTGAGCGATATGTGAGAGATGCAAGGACTGCATACCACATAGACCCGAAGGAGATGCTAAATATTTTTAAAGATGCAGAGAAGAAGGGGCTAAAGATTATCGCCTTTTATCACTCCCACCCCGACCACGCTGCATACTTTTCACAAGAAGATGTGGATTTGGCAATGTTTGGAGATGAGCCTTCGTATCCGGATGCTGAATATATTGTAGTCTCCCTTTCCAACGGCAAGGTAGGTGAAGTCGCTTCATTCAAATGGGATGAATCAAAAAAGTGCTTTCAAAAGAGGCTGATAATTTAATTTTATTCTTCTTAAAAAGAAGATTCTAATTTAATGCCCGAAGCCGATAACCTTTCTCTCTGCTTTTTTGAAACATACCTCTTTAAGCAGCGCATCAATTAGTTTCTGATGAGTTATCGCAGCATGGTCAACCAATGAAAATTGCTCTTTTACCACAGCAAAATCACCGGGAGTCAGATTCCTGCTGTTTTTTATCTGTCCAATTTCCTCGGCGGATAATTGAATTCTTTTAGACACCAATGGCTCTAATAATGCCTTGTAAAAATTCAGATTCCCTTCGGATGTCAGAGGGCGAAACTCTATCTTGAATCTGAACCGCCTCAATGCCGCATGGTCTAAACCATCTATATCATTTGTTGCGAAAATCACAATCCCCTTAAA
>JACRGN010000128.1 GCA_016234205.1 Nitrospinota bacterium
CATCTCCATATTTTCATTAATTGGCGGGGTATCAAGCACCATATTTCTATGCTCTCTCACTTATCTGCTTTTCAGTAAAGATCCCTTCTTTGGAAATGTAGCCCGCTCCGGAGGTGCATTGGGCTATTTCATTGCAGAGGAGTTGATATGGCTTTTCAATAGAGGCGGTGCATATATTGTTATAATTACAATGCTTATATTTTCCATCGTCCTGACAACACGCATCTCAATTGGAGACACCCTGACAAGATTGAATGGGCTCATTGGTTTCTTATTTAGAGGATTGTCGGCCATCAAGCCAAAGACAGTAAAGAAAAAGGAGAAACGGGTAAAACAGTCTGAACAAAAGATTGAACCAGTTCAGCAAGCCAAGGATATAGATACTGAACCTCCAAAAATAATCTCATCAGTAAGGAATGCAGAAGAAAAGGAGGATTTTGAAATAGAGGAGAGTTTTGAGTCCTACGATACAACAGGGGAATATACTTTGCCCTCCCTGTCTCTCCTTGATTCACCTTCACCCACAGTAAAAAAGAGGGATGAAGATGAACTGATAAATAACTCATCCATATTAGAAAAAAAACTCATTGACTTCGGCATTGAGGGTAAGGTGGTGCAGGTGCTTCCCGGCCCGGTAATTACAATGTATGAATTTGAGCCGGCATCGGGTGTCAAGGTGAGCAGGATAATGAGCCTTGCAGACGACCTCGCCCTTGCGATGAAGGCAATAAGTGTAAGGATATTAGCCCCTGTCCCCGGCAAATCTGTTGTAGGTATAGAAATACCAAATGTATACCGTGACTCGGTAAGCCTTAAAGAACTCCTCAGTTCAGATGAATTTAAAAAGGCAAAATCAAAATTATCACTTGGATTGGGGATGAATATATCAGGCAAACCTGTTGTAACAGACCTTGCCCAGATACCTCACCTCCTTGTTGCCGGTGCAACAGGGTCAGGAAAGAGTGTTGGAATCAACAGCATGATATGCAGTATCTTATTCAATTCCACACCTGATGAGGTAAAGATGATAATGATAGACCCGAAGATGATAGAGCTCTCTATCTATGACGGCATTCCTCATCTGATTGCACCTGTAGTAACAAATCCAAAAAAGGCTGCTAATGCCCTAAGGTGGGTTGTTGAAGAGATGGAGAGGAGATACAACTGTCTTGCAGAAAAGGGTGTAAGAAATATTGATGGATATAACAGGACAATTGAGGATACAGAAAAAATCAGGGGTCAGGAGTCAGGAGTCAGGAGTCAGAAGAAGGAAAGGGCAAAGGAGAAAGTCCATGAAGATAAAGAAAGTTATACATCAGAGACACCAATAGAGGAAAAAGAGGAAAAAAAATTACCATATATTATTGTAATAATAGATGAGCTTGCCGACTTAATGATGGTGTCTTCAAAGGATGTGGAGGATGCCCTGACACGTCTTGCACAGATGGCAAGGGCAGCAGGGATACATCTCCTTGTCGCAACCCAGAGGCCCTCAGTTGATGTCCTCACAGGGATAATAAAGGCAAATTTTCCATCACGGATATCCTATCAGGTTTCATCAAGAATTGACTCCAGGACTATCCTTGATACAATCGGTGCTGAAAGGCTGCTTGGAAAAGGAGATATGCTCTTCCTCCCGCCAGGGACATCAAGATTGCAGAGGATACACGGTGCCTATGTATCAGAGGTAGAAATTAAAAAGGTAGTTGAGTTCCTTAAAAAACAGCAGAAACCAATATATTTAGAATCCATACTAAAACCAAAAATAGATGAGATAGCAGAAGATGAAGGGGAAGACTCAGATGAGCTTTATGACCAGGCAGTCGCACTTGTCGCATCAACCCGCCAGGCATCCATATCAATGATACAGAGGAGACTCCGTATTGGCTACAACCGTGCCGCCAGAATGATTGAGCTAATGGAGAAACAGGGGCTCGTAGGTCCCGCAGACGGTGCAAAACCAAGAGAGGTATATGTAAGGGATGTGGATGATAGCGGGATGGTCAATTCATAAAAAATAAGAACAACAGATGCCTCTGCCCCTCCTGTTGTAGTAAACGCTCCGTATTATTCGCAGACTTTATAGCCAATGAGGTTATTGAACCCTTGACAATAATTAATCATTGTCAAGGGTATTTGGTCTTTTCCCTTCCCAAAATCATACGACTCCCGTTTTAATGCATAACGGGACAAGCTTATTTCAAGTTTGACAGGAAATCCCCCTAAATCCCCTTTTACTAAAGGGGAACTAAGGGGGATTTTAAGCCGATGTGCCGACGAGTCTGTTAAAGAGATATGCCAATCCCTCTTTGAAAAACCAGTAATGCTGGGAATGATAATCACTGTTAGATAGATTCGCTTCGCTCACTACAAGCCTTTTCTGATAACCCCTGTCTGCCTTCGGCACAGGGAGGTCGGATGGCATCCACATCTACATGCTTTAATGACCGATGGCATATTTGAAACAACCCCCTCGGTCCCCCTTAACAAACCTGTCCCCGAAGGTATTAATCGGGGAGGGGGATTTAGGGGGGTGTTTCATCCATTAGAACATCTCTCCCTTTCTTACATCAAGGATGTCTTTGGGCAGAAGGTGTTAATTAGTTTACGGAAGAAGGAATTAGCCGTGATGCGCCTCCTTCTCCATAACAAGTCGGGCAACGGCAACCCTGTTTTCCACTCCAAGTTTCTGGTAGATATGCGCCAGATGTGTCTTTACGGTATTTAACGAGATATTAAGTATTATGGAGATTTCAGCATTGGTCTTCCCCTGCGCTGTCCAGTGCAGTATTTCAGCCTCCCGCAGGGTGATACCCAAAAATTTCATGTATTCTATGGGCAGGTCTTTTGCCTTCCCGTCCATGAGCATTGTCCCAACGTCCGTCTTATCCTCTCTTATCCTTCCGATTACTTCTGCGTTTTTGAATGCCTGTCTGATATGATGTCCGAGGAGGTTAAAGATTAAACATTCCTTCTCTGAGAAATCTATCTTATCTCTGTTCAAAGTCAGGGCTGTCTGATAATCCTTACTGAATAAGAGAGGCATGCCTAATTGATATTCAATCCCATTGGGACGGTAAAATTCATTAAAAAGGGCGAGACTGCGGAACTGACTGTTTGTAAGCATATCCGATATCTTGGTTACCTCATTTGAGGGCTGGTGCTTACGCAGCAATGCCCTTTCTATATCATCTTTGAATGGATGCGGTTTTCCTTTTCCTGAGAATAAAAGACTGACAATCGGATGCTCGTGTATATGCCTGTTAAAGGCATCATACGCCGTAATTCTGGCATTGCTGGATACTTCGGAAACAACC
>JACRGN010000124.1 GCA_016234205.1 Nitrospinota bacterium
ATCTGTGTGAATCTGTGGTTTCAATTCGGTTTTTTTGTTTTTTTAAAAATTTCCTCTGCTTCTTTTAGTTCCTCCTGTGTATTTATACCCATTATCTCATCAGGGTCTTCTGCTACTAAGGTCTCTATCTTTAGAGATGATTTGAAGGCAAGACCAACAACATCTGTAAGATAATATTCCTGCTGAATATTATTTTTATCTATCTTTCTCAATGCATCAAACATAAAATATTTTTTAAAACAATATATCCCGGAATTTATCTCTGTTATCTTCTTTATCTCAGGTGATGCATCCTTTTCTTCAATTATATTTACTGCCCTCCTGTTACTATCCCTCACTACCCTTCCATACCCAGACGGATTGTCAACCTCAGCGGTCAAGACGGTTACAACTGCATCTGACTCTGTATGAATCTTAATCAATTTGTGAATCGTATCAGTTTTCAAAAGAGGGACATCCCCTGATAGAATTAGGATATTGCCGTCATAATCTCTTAGTGACTCCCCAGTTTGCTGAACCGCATGGCCGGTCCCTAATTGCTCTTTCTGTTCTACAAATTCTATATCATGATTTCTGCTGAATTCTTCTCTCACCCTCTCTGCACCGTGTCCAATTACAACAATTATCCTTTCCGGATTTAATCCTTTTGCAAGGTCAATCACATGGGCCAATAAAGGTTTATTAGCCAGTGGATGGAGAACCTTCGGCAGATGAGATCTCATCCGTTTTCCCTTACCTGCAGCCAGAATTATAACCGCTAATCTTTCCATAAAACATATAAAGTCTAACATTTAAAACTGCTTAGTGTCAAAATATGTTAAAGGTTATAAAATTCCTTCATCTCAATATTTATTAAAATAATACTTGACAATTTTTATAAGGTATATTATATTTATTTCTGACAGTTAAATCTAACATTTTTTGACTTTTTATAAGGTTTTATGATTTCTTATAATCTAACCCATTTAAAACAGCTTGAAGCGGAGTCAATACACATCATCCGTGAGGTGGCTGCCGAATTCAACAACCCTGTGATGCTATATTCCATAGGAAAGGACTCTTCGGTTCTTGTCCATTTATCCCGTAAGGCATTTTATCCCGCCCCGATTCCGTTTCCCCTCCTCCATGTGGATACTACATGGAAGTTTAAAGACATGATAACCTTCAGGGACAACTTCTGCAAAGAGCACAACCTTAAATTAATCGTGCATATAAACAAGGAGGGTCTGGAAAAGAACATCAACCCCTTTGACCACGGCTCAAATATCTACACCAACATCATGAAGACAGAGTCCCTGCGTCAGGCTCTGGATGCCGGGGGATACGACGCCGCATTCGGCGGGGCAAGGCGGGACGAGGAAAAATCAAGGGCAAAGGAGAGGATATATTCGTTCAGGGACGAAAGGCATCAGTGGGACCCAAAGAACCAGCGTCCAGAACTCTGGAACATATATAATGGGAAGGTAAAAAAGTGTGAATCTATCCGTGTATTTCCACTGTCAAACTGGACGGAACTTGATGTCTGGCAGTATATCTATCAGGAGAATATCAAAATCGTCCCCCTCTATTTTGCCGGAGAGAGGCCTGTAGTAAAAAGGGATGGAAATCTGATAATGGTGGATGACGAGCGTTTTCGCTTTCTTCCCGGAGAAAAATCCGAGATGAAAATGGTTCGCTTCCGCACACTCGGTTGCTATCCGTTCTCAGGGGCGATAGAATCAACTGCAACGACCCTGCCCGAGATTATACAAGAGATGCTCCTTACGAGACAATCCGAAAGACAGGGACGGGTCATAGACCATGACGAGGCGGCATCTATGGAGAAGAAGAAGAGGGAGGGTTATTTTTGAATACAACTTAATTAGCCACAGACTTTCACGGATAACAAATTAAGATGCAAGATTCAAGTTTTTACTTGTAACTTGCAACTTGTAACTTTTAAATGTCTGTGTGAGTCTGTGGCTGATTATTTTCTTTTTTTTATGGTAAACGAACAAGAGCTTATACAAAAAGATATATTGGCATACTTGAAGCGGCAGGAGAACAAAGGGCTTCTCCGCTTTCTTACCTGCGGCTCTGTGGATGACGGCAAAAGCACCCTCATTGGCAGGCTTTTGCACGATAGTATGCTCATTTATGAGGACCAGCTCGCTTCTATAAAGAAAGAAAGCGAGAAAAGCGGCTCGGCAGGCGATGAATTGGACCTATCCCTCCTCGTTGACGGACTTGCCGCAGAGAGAGAACAGGGAATAACAATAGATGTGGCATATCGCTATTTCTCTACCGAAAGGCGCAAATTTATTATTGCAGATACACCGGGGCATGAGCAGTATACACGCAATATGGCTACTGGGGCTTCTAATAGCGACCTCGCTGTTATTCTGGTTGATGCCCGTCACGGTATCCTGCCGCAAACAAAGAGGCACAGCTTTATCTGCTCCCTCCTCGGCATAAAACATATAGTAGTAGCCGTAAATAAGATGGATCTGGTTGATTACAGGGAGGATGCATTTGAGAAGATATGCGAAGACTATAGGTCGTTCTCCGTAAGGCTTGAAATAGACGACATCCATTTCATCCCTATCTCTGCACTGAAGGGCGATAATGTAGTTGAGGCAAGCAATAAAATGACATGGTTTAAATCAGGTCCCCTTCTCAACTATCTTGAGAGTGTCCATATTGCATCAGACCGCAATCTCATAGATTTACGGCTCCCGATCCAGTATGTCGTCAGACCCGACTTAAACTTCAGGGGCTTTGCAGGGACGATGGCATCGGGCATACTCCATCGTGGAGATGAGGTGGTTGTTCTACCCGGCGGACAGAAGAGCCGTGTAAAAAAAATAGTCACATTTGACGGCAATTTAGAGGAGGCATTCCCTCCGCTATCAGTAACCATAACCCTTGAAGATGAGATAGATGTAAGCCGCGGCAATATCATCGCCCGTCCGGACAACCAGCCAAGGGTTGGAAGAGAACTGGAGGCAATGATTGTCTGGATGGCTGAACAGCCAATGACACCTATGAACAGATACCTCTTTAAGCATACCTCTAACATGATTAGCGGAACTGTATCTATGCTGCGATACCGGATTAATGTAGATACCCTTGAAAGGGAAGACTCAAAGGAACTGAAAATGAACGAGGTGGGGCGGTGCAGGGTATCGCTGGAGCGGTCAATCCCCTTTGACCCTTATAAAAGAAACCGCACTACAGGTTCATTCATAATTATAGACAGACTCACATTTAACACCGTAGGTGCAGGCATGATAATTGACCGCGAGGCAGCAGATGAGGAGGGAAAGGATTTCTGGGATATAGAGGTATCGGATGAATTTTTAAGACACCAGAGGAGTCGTGTATCTATCAAAGAAAGAGGCGAACTTTACAAACAGGAGCCTTTGACTATACTTCTTACGGGTCTTCCATGCACAGGGAAGACAACTTTAGCCTATGCGATTGAAAGACAGCTCTTTGACAATGGACTGGCAGTTACTGTGCTTGACGGAGCAGATATGAGGAGCGGCATCAGCAAGGATTTGGGTTTTACTGCAAAGGAAAGGTCGGAAAACATGCGACGCTCAGCCGAAATTGCACTCCTGCTCAATAATGCAGGGTTAATCTGCATCTGCTCATTTGTTGCCCCGGATGCCGGGGTGCGCGAAAAAGCACGAAAACTAATTGGCGGCGGCAGCTTCATAGAGATTTATCTCACTGCCTCGGAAGAGACCCGCCGCAAACGCGACAAACAAGGTGTATACAATAAGGCAGACAAAGGGGAGATAAATGAATTCCCGGGAATATCGGCGCCTTATGATGTGCCTGAGTCGCCAGACCTTGTTCTTGATACCGATAAGCTAAATATTGAGGAGTGTGTGGACAGGATAATACGGCTGCTGGAAAAGAGGAGATAGAAATTGGGAGTAACCACAGATAAACCCCGTTAGATATTTGCTATTGAATGGAAATAATCCCATTGAATACTTATTATCTAACGGGGTGAACACGGATGAACACAGAATTTTTGAGATGCAAGATGCAAAATACAAGATTTACTCTTACTTCTTGCTTCTTGAAACTTATTTATCTGTGTTAATCTGTGCAAATCTGTGGCTAAAATTATGTTTTTGTTCCTATAATATATTTTAACAATTCTAATGGAGGTGGTAATTATGTCAAAAATTAAGACAAGAAGGGAAATGAAGATTACGGTTGACCACAATCTGGAAGAAGATGTTAAAAAGAAGATTGTTGTTGATGCCGAGATTGACGGCAAAGTTGGAAAGATAGATTTCAATGAATTGAAGTCCGGCGGTTTTATAAAACAGAGACAGAAGGATTTATTTACCGCAAGGATGAGATGCCCTGGTGGAAGGATACCGGTTAAGAAGCTGAAGAAGATTGCAGAGATAGCTGAAAAATACGGCGGGGAATATGTCCACTTAAGCTTCAGGCAATCCCTTGAAATCCCCTATGTTAATTATAAAAGCTTCAACAAGATGATAGAAGAACTAAAAGAGGTAGACCAGAATATTGCCTCTTGCGGTCCAAGGGTAAGGGTGCCTACAGCATGCAGCGGTTGTGAATATAACCCAAATGGCCTGACAGATACCCAGAAGATGGCTCAAACTGTTAATGAAAAATTTTTCGGATATAGGTGCAATCATAAATTTAAAATATCATTTTCCGGCTGTCCAATAGATTGTGCAAGGACAAATGAGATGGACCTGGGATTTCAGGGTGCTGTATTCCCCGAATGGAATGAAGACCCATGCACAGGATGTACAATATGCTCATCAGCCTGTCTGGAAGGGGCTATAATTCCTCATCCACAGACCGGAAAACCTATATTTGATGTATCCAAATGCCTTTACTGTTCTGACTGTATAAGGGCATGTCCTACAGGTGCATGGCAGGCCGGTAAGATAGGGCATGTAGTAAGAATTGGGGGAAGGCATGGAAGACATCCTCTGAACGGCTCTGTTATAGCCAAATTCATAACTGATGAGGAGGTTCCAAAGGTAATAGAGGTCGTCCTTGAATGGTATAAAAAGAACGGCAAGGGCAAAGGCAGGGTCAGAATCGGAGAGATACTTATGGAGGCGGGTAAGCTTGAGAGCTTAGTTAAAGAACTTGAAAAAGCTATTGGCGGCAAGGTTATAAAAAGTGCAAAACCGCCTCATGCGGTTCATATAAATCAAT